>DXCD01000154.1 GCA_019116185.1 Candidatus Mediterraneibacter stercorigallinarum | reverse complement strand
TTCTTACCCTCACACATAACGACGATCCTGTCGCTCATACGTAAGATCTCGGTCATTTCTGAGGAAACCATTATAATGGCTTTGCCTGCTGCCGCAAGCTGGTTCATCAGTTTGTAGATCTCGTTCTTTGCGCCTACATCGATACCTCTTGTCGGCTCATCGAAAATGAGGATATCACAGTTTCTTGTAAGCCATTTTGCGATAACGACTTTCTGCTGATTACCACCGGACAGATTGACAACGAGCTGGTCAACGCTCGGCGTCTTCGTCGCAAGTGAATCCACATATTTCTGTGCGATCTCTTTTTCTTTCTTCTTATCAATAAATGGTCCGTTTGAGAATTCATCAAGATCTGCCATCGTTGTATTCTCAGCAACCGTTTTCTGCACAACGATACCAAATCTCTTTCTGTCCTCTGACAGATATCCGATACCACATTTAACCGCATCCTGCGGGCTCTTGATGGTAACCTTTTTGCCGTTAACATAGATATCGCCGCTGTCGATCGGATCCGCGCCAAACAGCGCCCTCATCGTCTCGGTACGTCCTGCTCCCATCAGTCCTGAGAAGCCGAGCACCTCGCCTTTGTGAAGCTCAAAGCTTACGTCCTGCACCATCTTTCCTGCGTTAAGGTGCTCTACCTTAAGCACGACCGGAGCTCCCGGAGGTGTCATGTTCTTTGTCTTCGGATCCTCGTAGATGACACGTCCAACCATCATGTTGATGATATCATCCTTTGTGGAATCCTTTGTGATCAGAGTTCCTACATACGCACCGTCTCGCATAACTGTAACGCGGTCTGTGATGACCTTGATCTCATCCATACGGTGAGAAATATATACGATACCCATTCCCTGCTCACGAAGATCGCGGATGATCTTAAACAGCTCCTCAATCTCAGCCTCCGTCAGAGCGGCTGACGGCTCGTCAAAGATAATAACTTTTGCTTCGTGGGAAATAGCCTTTGCGATCTCGCACATCTGCTGCTTTCCAACTGTAAGTCTGCTCATCGTCTCTCTCGGATCGATATCAATGTGCATCCTGTCAAAAAGCTTTTTCGCTTCTTCGTTCATCTTCTTGTCATCAATACGGATGCCCTTCTTAAATTCTCTTCCGATGAAGATATTCTGAGCAACTGTCAGATGTCCCAGCATGTTCAGCTCCTGATGCACGATAACGACACCTGCATCCTGCGCCTCACGTGTATTGTGGAACTCTACTTCTTTTCCTTCATATGTAATCGTACCGGAATCTTTCTTATAAATTCCTGTCAGCACCTTCATCAGTGTTGACTTTCCGGCACCGTTCTCTCCCATAAGCGCGTGTACTTCACCTTTTCTGACTTCCAGATCTACATGGTCCAGTGCATGAACACCCGGGAAAGATTTGTCGATCCCTTTCATTGTTAATATAACTTCGCCCATATTCTTTACCCTTGCCTTTCTCAATCACACTTTCTGTTTTCCATGTATCGTCCTTAATTCTTCCTGCGTCTTGCCACAACGTCGGCGAATACTGCGACGATAACGATGAGTCCTGTGATGATAAGCTGAAGGTTCTTATCCAGGCCGAGAGCCATGATCCCTTCCTGAAGAAGAGAGATGATGAACACGCCGATGATCGTACCGCTGATGGATGCAAGACCACCTGCCATTGAAGTTCCTCCCATTACGCAGCCTGCGATCGCCTCATTGTTATATGTATCGCCATAACCCGGCTGTACTGTCGTATACGCACCCACGAAGAAGATCGCTGCTATACCGACCAGGAGACCGCAGAGGACATATGCGGACATCTCCCATTTTTTCACGTTGACGCCAGAAAGTCTTACGGCTTCTTTATTACTTCCAAGAGAAAGGATATAGCGTCCCATCTTTGTTTTGTTCAGAATAACTGCACAGACAATGGCAACTATCAGAAGAATGATCAGACCGACCGGAATATCATTCATCGTGACAAACTTTCTGAACCATCCGCCCTCAGCATTCGCCTGCGGCCAGCTGACAGACTGTGTCTTTGTAAATACAGATGCAAGTCCTTTCGCAATGTTCATGCTCGCGATCGATGTGATAAACGACGGCACGTTCCAATATGCAACAAGGTATCCGTTAAAGATACCGAACGCCAGTCCCACGATCAGGCTGATCACAAGAGCAGCTCCCATCGGCACGCCGTGTATCGTAAAACAGAAACCTGAGACCAGCGCGCAGCAGAACATAACCGGTCCGATGGAGAAATCGATTCCTCCTGTTGCGATAACAAACGTAACTGCCAGCGATAAAAATCCCAGGAAGTACGCATAGTTCAGGGCGCTTAAAATACGGCGCATGCCGAAGAAAGAGCCCCCTGTCAGGACACAGAACAGAGCGTACATCAGGAGCAGTACGATGCACAGCACAATCCTGTTAAATCCTACCTTTTTAACCAAAGGATTTTGTTTGATACTTTCCACTTTTCTTCCTCCCATCTTTTGCTTCGATGCATTGTTGCGATTCATGGTGCCTCACTAACTTTGATTCCCCCATTCCTCGTTTTTCGTGTAACGGTTCGCTTTTCCCTATTCAATTTATTTGTTGTTTTTTCAGGCACATTTCACATTGTTTTTAAATGCAAATCAGCTTTATGGTCAAATTATACAACTCTGTTCCACCTTTGTCAATAAACCACAGGTTTTTAAGGGTGAAACGGTTCGCTTTCGTTATTCTGCCGAAATTCGCTCTTTTTCCATCATTGCTTCAGCATTCAAACTGTGCACTTTTCCTAATCATATAATTTTTCTGATTGATCTGCCTTCCTGCATTTCCGCGGTAAAACTCACTCTTAAAGGGCCGCCCTGTTCTTCACGGCTGATCCTGGCAAGAAGCATCTCCACCGCTTTTGCCGCCATCTCCCTCATAGGCTGTGACACGATCCAAAGTTTCGGGCGTATGATCTTTGACATAAGGAGATCATCAAACCCGATGACCGAAATATCAGCCGGACAGTTCAAACCAGACTCGTTCAACGCCAGAATTCCTCCCAGAGTAGTGTCATAATTGCTGAGTATTACTGCTGTAGGTGGGGGATCCAGTTTCAGAAGCCTCTGCATTCCCTCGTACCCGAGCTCAAACGAATGTTTTCCGCACACCCGGTATTCATCGGGCACATTGATCTCGAACTTTCTAAGGGCATCCTCATACCCTTTGCGCCTTTCCAACCCGGTATACTCGATATTGGACGCTATAAGAGCGATCCTGTGATGGCCGTTTTCAATCAGCATCTGCGCCGCGCGGAACAGGGCAGTACGGTTATCCACCTCTACACAGTCTGCTTCCTCGCCTCGGAAGGCCCGGTCGATAAGCACCACCGGGATCCCGGCTTTTTTTGCGGGTTTAATGAATTCTCCGGTCAGGCTGACCGCAAAAACCAGGATACCGTCCACTTTACGGCTCAGGAGAAACTGAAGATTCGCCTTCTCCATCTCTTCATCATTACAGGAGTCACAGATAAGCATCCCATACCCGTTCTTATGAAGTTCCTGCCCCAGATGATGCAGCATATTGCCAACAAAAAAACACTGAATATCATAGACCAGCACTCCTATGGTCTTGGTCCGGTTTGTTACAAGCCCCCGCGCCAGTTCGTTCACCTCATAGTGCAGTGCGTCTATCGCTTCTTCTATCAGCTCCCGGTTTCTCGGAAGAACGTTCCCGCCGTTTAAATACTTGGAAATCGTCGCCAGAGACAAACCGGTCCTCTCTCTGATATCGCGAATTGTCGCCGCCATAATTACTCCTTTCAGGGACCGCGTACCGTTTATTGTGCATTTTATTCAACACAATCACTATTTTAATTAAAACATACAGCACTTTAACAAGTCAAGCTTTTACACCAAGATCTTTTTAAATCTTTCATATGCTTCATCCCAGGCCTCTTTGTCCTGAGGTTCATAAATCTTAATATCCTGAGAACGCTTGATAATCTCACGTGCCTCAGAAAGAGATTTGATATCGCCGGAAGCCATGAGCTGAAGCGCCACATTTCCAAGTACAGTCGCCTCAATCGGGCCCGCGCTCACCCTGCACCCGCAGGCATTTGCCGTGAACTGGCACAGAAGCGCGCTCTGTGTTCCTCCGCCTACCATGTAGACTGTCTTATAATCTTTTCCTGTACAGTCTTTGATCTCTTCCATTGCATGGCGGTACTTCATTGCAAGGCTTTCATTAATGCAGCGTACCACCTCGCCGATCGTCTCCGGCACCGGCTGTCCCGTCCTCTTACAAAATTCACGGATACGGCTTGGCACATCGCCTGCCGGGGTAAATTCCGGGGCATCCGGATCAATAAAGCAGCGCAGCGACGGCGCTTCTTTTGCCATGATCTCAAGATCGCCGAATCCATATTCCTGTCCTTCCCGTATCCACTGCCGGCGGCTTTCCTGAATGCACCACAATCCGATGATATTCTTAAGGAAAGAAATCTTCCCTCCGTATCCGCCTTCATTTGTAATGTTGTAGTACTCTGATTTGTCATTGATAATCGGCTCTGCAAGCTCTGTGCCCAGCAGCGACCATGTACCGCAGCTCAGGAAGATAAAGTCTTCCTCTGATGCCGGAACGGCCACAAGCGCGCACTGTGTATCATGTCCTGCGACAGCCATTACATCAATCTTATCAAGTCCGAGCTCCGTGCAGATCTCATCCGTAAGCTCGCCCACTTTTGTTCCCGTAGGAACAATCTCCGGGAAGATGTTTTTCGGAAGCTTCAGCGCCTCGATCACTTCATCCGACCACTGCCCCTTTCTTGCATTCAGGAGCTGTGTAGTTGAAGCAATCGAATACTCTGCCTTCTTCTCCCCTGTAAGGAAATAATTAAACAGATCCGGCATAAGAATCATCTTATCCGCGCGGTCCAGAAGATCCTTTCTGTTCTTCAGCAGGTAAAGCAGCTGGAATGCCGTGTTGATCTCCATGAACTGATTCCCTGTGATCTCATAGAACTTTTCTTTCTCAATATGTTTAAAACTCTCTTCAAGCATGCCTTCTGTCCGGCTGTCACGATAGTGCACCGGGTTTTCAAGAAGTCTTCCTTCCTTATCAATAAGCCCAAAGTCCACACCCCATGTATCAATACCGATGCTCTCGATCTTTCCGCATTTTTTTGCTTTAATGAGTCCCTGCTTAATCTCAAAGAAAAGCCGGAGCACATCCCAGTACATGGTGCCGTTTAAAATGACCGGGTCATTTGAAAAACGATGCAGCTCTTCAATGGTGATTTTTTCACCGTCAAAGGTCCCGCACATCGCCCTGCCGCCTGACGCGCCAAAGTCAAATGCCAATACTTTTTTCTCCATATTGCCCTCCTTAGATATTTTGACAAGAGGGCTGAAAGTTTTGCTTTCAACCCTCTCCTTTCTTTTTCCCTCTTTATGTCAACTGTATTTCGTTTATTATTTGTACGGTTTGTAAAGAGCGCCGTAGTTTGCGCATGCTCTGTAGTCAGCGCCTTCCTTGTCCATGCCGAATGCATTCCATGCTGCCGGACGGAAGATCTTGTCCTCCGGTACGTTGTGCATAGCAACCGGGATACGGAGCATAGATGCAAATGTAATCAGATCTGCACCGATGTGTCCGTAGGAGATTGCGCCGTGGTTAGCTCCCCAGTTGTTCATTACATCATAAGCTGATTTGAACGCGCCCTCTTTGCCATTGCATCTCGGCGCGAACCATGTACACGGCCATGTGTAGTCTGTACGTTTCCACAGTGTGTCAGACACATCTTCCGGAAGTCCTACTGTCCATCCCTCTGCGATCTGGAGCATTGGTCCAAGGCCCTTTACAAGGTTCAGACGGATCATCGTAGCCGGCATCTGTACTTTTGTTTCAAAACGGCTGGAATATCCGCCGCCGCGGAAGTAACCAAGGTCAGCCATGTTCCATGTTGTAGCGTCCATGATTGCCTGCTGATCTTCTTCTGTTACATTCCACCATTCTTTCATAACGCCGTTGCCGTTTTCATCTTTTGCAGCGCCGCTTGCGTCAAGGCAGCATGCGCCGGAGTTAATCAGGTGGATGATACCGCCGTTTTCTTTTGCAACGCCTTCAAGATCATAACCTGTTACTCTCTTAACAGCTTCCGGGCTCCAGTATGTACGAACATCCGCAAACATCTGAGCACGGTTTGTAAGGAGTTTCATAAACAGCATTCCAAGTCCGTTAAGCACATCGTTCTCTGTAGCAAGGATGTACGGCTCGCGCGCTCCATCCCAGTCAAATGAAGAGTTGAGCATTGCCTCTGCGAAGTCTCCGTTCGGATAGAAGTCTGTCCACTGCCTCTGTCCCTGGAATCCTGCTGCGATCGCATTGTGTCCGATCGCTTCCTCTGACAGATGCTCCGGGAAGTTCTTGTTGCCCTGCATCAGGTCTTTGATGATAACTGCCATCTTTACAACAAACTCGAACTGCTTCTCTTTCTCTTCCTGAGATTTCTGCAGCTCAACCGGGTTCTTGTCAAATCCGATATGGCATTTCTCTTTTGCCCATGCAAGAGCTTTCTGATACTCAGCCTCATCATAGATGCCCTCTGTCATACGGCGGATGATTTCAACCTCGTCAACAGACTCAACACGCATGCCAAGGTAGGACTCAATGAAATCCTGATCGATAATGGATCCGCCGATACCCATTGTAACGGAACCGATCTGCAGCCATGATTTTCCTCTCATGGAAGCTGCTGCAACTGCCGCGCGCCCGAATCTTAACAGTTTTTCCTTAACGTCTTCCGGAATCGTCATATCGTCAGCATCCTGAACGTCATGTCCGTAGATACCGAATGCCGGAAGGCCTTTCTGTGCATGTGTAGCAAGAACAGATGCAAGATACACAGCACCCGGTCTCTCTGTAGCGTTCAGTCCCCATACAGCTTTAATTGTCTGCGGGTCCATATCCATTGTCTCCGAACCATAGCACCAGCACGGCGTAACTGTCAGTGTAATGTCAACGCCCTCTTTCCTGAACTTGTCCGCACATGCAGCGCTCTCGCCCACACGTCCGATCGTGGAATCCGCGATAACAACTTTAACCGGCTCGCCGTTTGAATATCTCAAGTTCTCCTCAAACAGTTTTGCAGCGTTTTTAGCCATATTCATTGTCTGCTCTTCCAGAGATCCTCTTACATCAAGAGCTCCTTTTCTTCCATCGATGGTAGGTCTGATACCGATTACCGGATAAGATCCTACGTATCTGTTTTCTGCCATAGTAACATTCCTCCTATTCTTTGGCTTTATAAGATTTATATCTTGGTTATTATTATAATACTATTTTTTTGATTTGTCTCGTGATATAATAGAATAAAAATATAACGATATTCACTTTTTATATATTTGTAAAATTCTGCAAATCAGGCAGGGCATTCCCTCTTTTCCCGCAAAGAGCCAGTCCTGCCCGCAGCAGAACCATACCAGCACTATAGAGAGGGACTCGATTTATGAAATACATGAACTACAGAGAAGAAAAAAAGCACGGTACATTTGATTTTCCTATAGAATTCTATCATGTAGGCCCCACGCATCCCCGGTATGAAATGTCTTATCACTGGCATATTGAATATGAAATCATCCGTATCCTGAAAGGAGAGTTTCTGATGACGATCGGCGAAGAGGAATTCCTTGCCCGGGCCGGAGATATTATCTTTGTAAAAGGAGGATTGCTGCATGGCGGAATTCCTGTTAAATGCATGTATGAATGCATTGTATTCAACCTGGACGCGTTAATGACATCCAGCCCCGCCGGCGACCGGCTGCTTAAAAAAATCCGCGATGACTCAATTCAGGTTCTCAACCACTTTCCAAAGCCGGATCCTGAACTCATGCGGATCACGGAACGAATGTTCGGTCAAATGAAAATCCAGGCAGAAGGACACGAATTGATTGTGATCGGCGCTTTCTATGAATTTTTCGGATATGTCCTGGAACGCAGGCATTATATCATTACTCAGGATATATCCACAAAAGAAGGTCGGCGCATAGAGCATCTGAAAAGGGCTCTGGAAGTAATAGAAAATTCTTATCCCGACTGCATCACCCTGGATGATCTCGCCAAGGCCGCGGGAATGAATTCCAAATACTTCTGCCGCTACTTCCGAGAAATGACTCACCGCACCCCGATTGATTACCTGAACTACTACAGGATCGAACAGGCCTGCTTTAAACTCGCCACCTCCAACAGCTCAATCGCAGATGTCGGGATGAGCTGCGGCTTCAACGATGTGAGCTACTTTATCAAAACCTTCAAAAAATACAAAGGGATGACGCCAAAAAAATACCTGAGCGCACCGCTGTAAATCTGGATTTGCGGGGGAGCCTTTGATGGAGTAAATCATCCGGAAACAGCGGGGGTTTTTCAAGACGTATTCGCAGAGGGCGGATGTGTGGCTTCGGTTCCTGATCCGTAATCTGGGAAAGTCTAGAAAGGCAGGAAGCACGGCTAAAGACAATTGA
>DXCD01000153.1 GCA_019116185.1 Candidatus Mediterraneibacter stercorigallinarum | reverse complement strand
CAACACATTTGACGCAAAGCATTATCTTGACCTGATGGATATGCCGCGCCACAGCGCCCCACCGGAACTTGCGGAGGATACCGTGCAAAAAGTGAGCGCGCCGTGGCGCCGTTTCTTTGCCCGGGAGATTGATCTCACCTTGTACAGCCTGCTCTGGAGCACCTTTTTGGCTCTTGTCATTGGCATCAATATCAGTGACTCTTCACCCATGTATCCATCTGTGTCTTTTATGATCCTGAGCTTGATCGGAAGCCTGTTTATAACAAACATCCTCCTCCTGATTATCGAACCGCTGCTCCTTACGTTTACCGGAACAACAGCAGGCAAATTCTGTTTCGGGCTGCGGGTCACAGCGAACGGAAGAAGGAGGCTCACTTACCGGGAAGCCCTTCGCCGCACCTGGGATGTTCTGTGGAAAGGTTATGGATTATTCATTCCGATTTACTGGATCGTCCGCCTGTACAAATCATATAAAGCATGTAAAAATGATGAAATTCTTTGCTGGGAAGAAGACTCTGCCCTGAGTCTGAGCAAAGGGCGCCTTCCCCTTGGAATTTTCGTCTTGATAGTATTCATCCCATTTTCCGGCAGATTGAAGTACATACTGAATCAGAACGCGGCAGTCCCGCCGAATACAGGAGCGCTCACCCCCGCGGAGTTCTGCGAAAACTTTAATGATACGCAGGAATTCTTTGGGATTGAGCGCCAGTTGAACCTGCCGCCCTCCATCACAGCCGGTATTTCGGGCATTCCTGATTCCGCCCTGTATCTGGACGATGATGCAAAATGGACGAAAAAGCCAGGTACTCCTTATATTGTACAGAGTGAAGAATACGCGCCGCTTCCAGAATTTAAATTTACTGAGAACGACGATATTATAACCGGTATCAGTTTTTCATATTCTGTTGAAAATGAAAACGTCAAGATCTCATCCTACGGAGACAGCATGGCGCTTGCCGCAGTCTCATATATCTGCGCGCAAAATGATTATTCTGTTCTGCCGGACACCCCGGAAGATATCTTCTCCCGGATCAAAGATCATGGAAATTATTTTGAAGATTTTATCTATACCGAAGCCGGGATCAAAGTGGAATGCGATTTTAATTACGAAGGATATGATCTTGTATTCGGCGAGTATGGCTCCGCGGTACTGGAGCCTACATATGGAGAAGACGCCCTGTTCAGCGTGGAATTTACCATGACAAGTACCGGGACGACAAAATAACAGCGAAAAAGGGACACCCTGAAATCGGATTGGGGACGTAGTAAAATCGCATTTTACTACGTCCCCAATTCAACTATCTTTTTACATTAAATGCCTCGAATCCCGGATAAACAGCGCCCCCGCCCAGTTCTTCCTCGATGCGGATCAACTGATTGTATTTCGCCACACGCTCGCTCCTGCTCGGAGCCCCTGTCTTGATCTGGCAGGTATTAAGCGCTACCGCCAGATCAGCAATGGTCGTATCCTCAGTCTCGCCGGAACGATGGGAGGTCACAGCGGTGTACCCCGCCTTGTGCGCCATCTTGATGGCTTCCAGTGTCTCGGACACGGAGCCGATCTGGTTTAACTTGATCAGAATAGAATTACCGCATCCCATGTCAATGCCTTTTTTCAGCCGTTCTGTATTGGTCACGAACAGGTCATCTCCCACAAGCTGTACTTTATCCCCCAGCTCTTTTGTCATGATCTGCCATCCTTCCCAGTCTTCTTCGTCCAGTCCGTCCTCAATAGAGTAGATCGGATATTTTTCAACCAGTGTCTTCCAATGTTCTACCAGCTCTGCGGATGTGAATTTCTTTCCGCACTTGGGAAGCACATACTCGCCTTTCCTGTCGCTCTTCCACTCGCTGGAAGCCGCGTCCATCGCAAGGACAAAGTCTTTGCCCGGCTCATATCCGGCATCTTTTACTGCCTGGAGGATGTATTCGATCGCTTCCTCATCGCTTCCCAGATCCGGCGCGAATCCGCCCTCATCTCCCACCGCTGTCGCAAGCCCTTTTGCTTTGAGCAGGGCTGCCAATGCGTGAAATACTTCTGTACACCATCTGAGGCCTTCCGTAAAACCGGATGCTCCTGCCGGCATGATCATGAATTCCTGCACGTCCACAGTATTCGCCGCATGAGCGCCTCCGTTCAAGATATTCATCATGGGCACCGGGAGCCGGTTTCCGTTCACGCCGCCAAGGAAGCGGTAAAGCGGAATGTCAAGAGACGCTGCCGCCGCTCTCGCGCACGCGATGGATACGGCAAGAATGGCATTAGCGCCGAGCTTAGACTTATCTTTTGTCCCGTCCGCCTCGATCATTGCTTTATCAACCGCATAGATGTCGCCTGCATCCATTCCCTGAAGCACATCGTTTATTACTGTATTGATATTTTCCACAGCCTTGGAGACACCCTTGCCCCCGAACCTGTTCTTATCCCCGTCTCTTAATTCCAGTGCTTCAAATTCTCCTGTGGAAGCGCCGCTGGGAGCCGCGCCCCTTGACACAGTCCCGTCGGCAAGATGTACCTCTGCCTCCACTGTGGGGTTTCCTCTGGAATCAATGATCTCCCGTCCGATCACTTTTTCAATCTCTAAATAATCCATAGCTCTCCTCGTCCTTTCATATAATTTGCCATCATTCTCAAAATGGCATAACGGTACACCCTTGCGGTGTTTCCCCTGATTTGCCATGGATTCCTCCTGCCCCGGGTTCAGGTATTTCAGGGCAAAAGGAGTTTCCATGATTTATTCACATATGGTTAGCTTTAACTAACTATATGTATCTTACCAGAATCGTGCAGAGGATTCAAGACATTTATTGAGATTAATTATCATTTAATTCGTTATTTCTTTATAGCATGCCGTATACTTCTTTATTTTTCCCAAGCGTGCTGATTTCTATTCTTTGTTATACGAAACTCTGTATAAGTTCTTAATGTATGCAAAACAGCTGCGCCTTTACAAAAGCGCAGCCAGTTTTTCCACATCTTCCATCCGGGTCGCCCAGCTCGTTGCGAACCGGACTACTGTGTGATCCTCGTCCTTCTTCTCCCAGAAACTGAAGACCACATTTTGTTTCAATTGCTCCATCTTCTCATTCTCCAGTGTCACAAAGATCTGATTCGTCGGAGAATCGATATAAAACTCATATCCCTTTTCTTTTAAAACCTGCTTCAGCCTGTCCGCTGTGACAATAGCATTCCTGCTGATCTCTGAATACAGATCGTCCGTGAACAGTGCGTCAAACTGAATTCCAAGAAGCCTGCCTTTCGCCAGAAGCGCTCCCCGCTGCTTCACCATGGTCATAAAGTGAAGCGGCATGTTCTCTTTTGTAAACACCACTGCTTCTCCGCACAGAGCCCCCACTTTTGTGCCGCCAATATAGAACACATCACAGTACTCCGCCACGTCTTTTAAGGTTACGTCTGTTTCCTCTGCCGCCAGCCCATAGCCCAGCCGCGCGCCGTCCAGATAAAGCGGGATTCCGTACTGGGAACATACAGCCGACAGTTCGGCGAGCTCGCCTTTTGTATACAAAGTCCCATATTCTGTAGGATGCGAGATATAGACCATTCCCGGGAATACCATATGCTCATGGTTTTCATCTTCATAAAAGGAATGCAGCCAGTCATCCAGTACATCAGCCCCGATCTTTCCTGCTTCATGAGGAAGAGTGAGCACCTTATGTCCCGTGCATTCAATGGCACCCGCTTCGTGAGTGCTCACGTGCCCTGTCTCCGCCGCGATCACGCCCTCGCAGGGCTTTAACATCGAACTGATGACGATCTGGTTCGTCTGTGTCCCGCCCACGATAAATTGGACGTCCGCATCAGGACAGCCGCACGCTTCTTTGATCTTCTCCTTTGCTGACTCACAATAATGGTCCGCGCCGTACCCGGGCAGCTGTTCCAAATTTGTCTCAAGGAGGCGCTGTAACACCTTCTCGTGCGCTCCTTCCGAATAATCATTTTCAAATGCCAGCATCATCTTCCCGCCTTTCTGTTTCCTGTCCTTTTCCTGCGCGCAGGCTTTTTCCTTACACTGTATCCGAATGTCCCCAGCTTTTTCCCGAGCCCCAGATATTCCCCGTGGGAATATGCCAGAAGCCCTGTCTTATTGAGTTCGAACTTTCCCTTTTCATCCATATATGTCTCATCCACCTGCACTGCAGTCACTTCCGCAAGAAACATATGATGGCTTCCAAGCTCCTGAATGCTCGTCACCTTGCACTCGATATTGACCGGTGACTCCGCAATGACCGGGGCATGTCCAAGAGAAACCGCCTTTCCCTCCGTGAGCCCGCAGTCCTTCCATTTATCCACGTCTTTCCCTGAACGCACCCCGCAGTAATCCGTGGCGCGGGTCAACTCTTCTGTAGTCAGGTTGATCACAAATTCCCCGCTCTCCCTGATCATCTGATAGGAGTGCCTCTCCGGCCTCACGGAAATATAGACCATTGCAGGATTCGTACACACCGTCCCCGTCCATGCCACGGTCAGGATATTTGTATTCCCCTCTTTATCCGCAGTGCTTACCATAACCGCAGGCAGGGGATAAAGCATATTGCCGGGCTTCCATACCTGTTTTCCCATTTTCCTTTCCTCCTGTAAACAACACAGACCACTTTTCTTCGCAGCCTGCTCTCCGCAAAACAGGAGCCCTGACGCCAGGACTCCCAATGTTCTCTGACCAGTCTTTATTGCTGCAATGCTCCCACCAATGTCGGAACGAGCTGCTTCTTCCGGGAAACAACCCCTTTGAGCATAATCTCCCCGGTGTCTTCCGGCAGGTCATAGGCATTCAATATCTTCTCCCGCGCCTCCGGCCCGCAGCACAACAGTTCTGAAGACTCTGTAATAATATTCGTCAGCATGAAAAAGATCATGTTCAGCCCATGGTTATGTCTTGCCCTCTCAAGATGCGGCTCTACGATCTCCTTGAGTTCCTTTAACTCGTCCCCGCTCATAGAATTCACCTGTCCCACGCCGAATACAGTATCATTGACCGTGAACTGCTTGAAGTCAAGGAAGCAGATCTCTTCCGCGCTCTTGCCCTTCAGGTTGCTTCCCGCGTTGAACATCTCCTGAGCCAGTGTCTCCACCTCGACCCCCGCGATCTTTGCCAGCGCCCGGGCCGCCTGCTCATCCAGCGGCGTGCAGGTCGGCGAGCGGAACATCAGCGTGTCCGAAATGATCGCCGAACACAGAAGCGCTGCATGGACAGGCTCCACAAGGATACACTCCTCCTGATACATCTGATACACAATAGTCGCTGTGCATCCAACCGGCTGATTGCGGAAAAATACCGGTCCCATTGTCTCAATGCTCAGCCCCAGTCTGTGATGGTCAATGATCTCCAGCACGTCCGCTTCTTCCACGCCATCCACTGCCTGGCTCTTCTCATTATGGTCCATAAGAATGACCTGTTTCTTCTTTACATTGAGAATACGCCTTCTGGAAAGCAGTCCCACAAATTTTCCTTTATTATCCACAACAGGGAAATCGCGGAAGCGCTTCTTCGCCATGACCTCCTGTACATCGTCCACATAGTCTTTCATTTTAAATGTGACCAGATTGTCCTTTGTCATAAAATATTTCACAGGAATACTCTGGTTGATATGCTGCGCCGCAGTAAATGTGTCAAGGGGCGTTCGTATGATCACAATCTGCTTTTCCTCTGCCTGGCGGATGATCTCATCGGATACAGGGGCGTCCTGGCACACGACCATGCAGCTCGCCTCCATGTCCACCGCGCACTGCTGCGCGTCCTTTCGGTCACCCATAATGACCAGGTCATCCCTGCTGATAAAATCTGACATCAGAATCCTGCTTGACGCCGCAATGACCACTTTTCCTTTCAGAAAATAGCCGTGCTCATTCCCGGTCACAATCTCCCCGTCCACTGCGCGCGCAATATTCCTGTACTGCGTCCGCGCCTTTGCCAGAATCTTGCTGTCGTAAACATCCATATATGTCTTGGCAATATCACCGATCGTGATAACGCCTTCCAGCTTCCCGTTCCTCGTCACGGGAAGTGTATGTATATTCGACTCCCGCATCTTCTCCCATGCGGTCCTGATCGAAACGCTGCTCCTTAGTCCTTCTACCTCTTTAAGCTCCACATCCTTTATCTGTTCCCTCAGGTCAGACAAAAGCCTCGGCACCTTCACGCCGAACCGCTCCAGTACGTACTGAGTCTCTTCATTGAGCTGTCCGGCGCGCCTTGGCTCATGCACCCGCCCGGTCAGCTTTGTCTTAAGCGCCGCGTAGACAATTGCAGAACAAATGGAATCCGTATCCGGATTCTTGTGCCCTACTACATATACTTTTCTTTCTTTTTCCCTGCTCATATATCTGTCTCCTTCCGTCCGGCTGTTCTTACTAAAGCTTGCCATCTTTTTGCGAGATAGTCAACCATATTTTTCATATGGATTGTTCTTGACTGTTGTTTTTTCTGCGGCAGATATGGTATACTATGTGCATTGAAAATACTAAGTAAGTTGAGGTGCAGTACAATGAGCGAAGAAATGAAAGAAGCAATGCAGGCAGACGAAACTTCCCAGGCGCAGGCTGAGGAAGCTGCCAAAACGGAAACTACAGAGACAATGGCTGATTATGAAGATCATTTTGATGACGCCAATCCCTGGAACAGAGTTGCCGAATATATGGAAAATAAGACCGTTCTTCCTGTTAAAGTAGAGGGCGTTGTCAACGGCGGTGTCATCGCTATGGTAGAGGGGTTAAGAGGATTTATCCCCGCTTCCAAGCTCTCTCTTTCCTACATCGAAGATCTTGAGACTTACCTCCTCAAGGACATTGAAGTACAGGTAATCGATGTTGATCAGGCGAACAACCGTCTCGTGCTCTCCGCGCGCGAGATCCTGAAAGAAAAAGAAAGAAAAGCGCGCCAGGAGCAGATCGCGAACCTGAAGGTCGGAACAGTCCTTGAAGGAACTGTGGAGACTCTCCAGAACTATGGTGCATTTGTTAAACTCGAAAACGGTCTGTCAGGTCTGGTGCATGTGTCACAGATCTCACAGAAACGTGTTAAAGTACCATCCGACGTTCTCAATGTAGGTGACAACGTAACTGTCAAAGTCATCGGCATCAAAGACGGAAAAGTAAGCCTGAGCATGAAGGCACTTGAAGAAGTCAAAGAAGAGCCCGAAGAAAAAGTAGTGATTCCGAAGAGCGAGAACATCGGAACCAGCCTGGGAGATCTCTTCAAGAACATCAAACTGTAAATCTGGATTTGTGCGTGAGACTGCGGCGGAGTAAATCATCCGAGAGCAGTGGAGGTTTTTCAAGACGTATTCGCAGAGGGCGGGTGTGTGGTTTCGGTTCCTGATCCGTAATCTGGGAAAGTCTAGAAAGGCAGGGAGCACGGCTAAAAACAATTGAACAGTGGACGATTTGGCTTCGCCTCAGGCATCCACTGTTCAATTAACGCCGTACTCCCTTCCTTTAAGACTTTCCGCCAGATTACTCCAAAGTCACCGAATCCACACACCCGCCCTCTGCGAAAGGTTTTCGAAAAGACGCT
>DXCD01000152.1 GCA_019116185.1 Candidatus Mediterraneibacter stercorigallinarum | reverse complement strand
GAGGTCAATGGACTCCCATACACCAGGGAACAGCTTTTTACGGATTACCTGAAATATGGCGGTCTGCCGATGCGCCTGGTGCTGCCGGATGAACATTCCGTCCGCACATATCTGGAGGATGTCTATGATTCTGTCGTGATGAAAGATATTCTCTCCAGATATGCCATTCGCAATGAGAGTCTTTTGCGAAAGCTGCTGGAATTTCTGCTGGACAATATCGGAAATCCGTTTTCAGCACGCTCGATCAGCCGTTCCCTGATATCAGCCGGCCAATCAACCACAGTGGACACGGTGCTGAATTATATTGATAAGCTGCAGGCAGGTATGATCCTTTCAAAAGCGGAAAGATATGATATAAAAGGGAAAAACATCCTGGCTTCAACAGAAAAGTATTATGCTGGTGACATCGGGCTTCGTAATGTGAGCAAAGCCAGTGAGCAGATCGACACAAGTAAACTGTTGGAGAATGTGGTATATCTGGAAATGTTGAGCCGGGGATATGAGGTGAAGGTAGGAAAACTGGATACTCAGGAAATTGACTTCGTATGTTACAAAGGACAGAAGAAACTCTATATCCAGGTGGCCTATGTACTGTCAGAGGACTGCATTGCAAGAGAATTTGGCAATCTGGAGAAGATCGATGACAATTATCCGAAATATGTGATCAGCAGTGACATCGTAGATCTAAGCAGGAATGGTATTGTCCATAATAATATCATTGACTTTCTGCTGGATGAGAAGGATATATAAATCAGCGAAAAAGGAGCCGTCCGTGAGGGCGGCTCCGAGCCGTTTGTATGCGCCATTTGAGGACTACACCATGGCAGAGGTGGCAAATCAGGCCGGTCATGCAAGCGAGCAGACTACAGCTGTTTATACGAATATGACCTGGGAGATTATTATACCTTGGATATAAGGTTTCCTATTTGGAAACTTTTCGCAGAAAAGTTAAATGTGTGTCTATTGTCTGTTGAACATAGATTATAAGCAAAACGAGCTTGTCGCACAGTGTCAGGAGTATGCAAAGGAATCAGGTGCAACGATCACGCTGACATCCGATGTAAAAGAGGGAACAAAAGATGCCGACGTTATCTACACAGATGTATGGGTATCCATGGGAGAGCCGGACGAAGTATGGGAGAAGAGGATTAAAGAGCTCTCTCCATATAAAGTGACAAAAGAAGTGATGGCAAACGCAAAAGACAGCGCGATCTTCCTGCACTGTCTTCCCGCATTCCACGATCTGAAGACAAAGATCGGAAAAGAAATGGGTGAGCGTTTTAATATAGAAGATATGGAAGTGACGGACGAAGTGTTCGAGTCCGAACAGTCTAAAGTGTTTGACGAGGCAGAGAACCGTATGCATACGATCAAGGCTGTGATGATGGCTACGCTGGGAATTGAAGAATAAGAACAGATACCGCAGGTAAACATATTTTTGAAGCGGCGTCTTCGGACAAGTGCCGGACAGAGTTAGAAGTATTAATTCTGTCCGGCATTTTTACGTGCTTTTTACATGGATGTAATACAACCGGGAAAAGATATCTGTTAGAATTACACTTGAATATGTCTGTCGGACGAATATGACGCCATGTTGCGGCTAAAATTATTAGAATGGAGAAATAGAAGATGAACATATTTGATATTCTCGGCCCTGTTATGGTTGGCCCGTCCAGTTCCCATACGGCGGGAGCGGTCAGAATAGGGTATGTTACAAGGACAATGCTGGGAGAAGAGCCTGTGAATGCCATGATCAGCTTGAGCGGTTCATTTGCAGCGACAGGGAGCGGACACGGAACAGACCGGGCGCTTATCGCAGGGCTTCTTGGTATGAAGCCGGATGATATGCGCATACCGGACAGCTTTGAACTGGCAGAACAGGAGGGGCTGTCTTTTTCTTTTGCAAATATACGGCTCCCAGGGGCACATCCGAATACGGCTGTACTGGAAGTGGAAGGGAAAACAGGACTGTCAATAAAAATACAGGCATCCTCGCTTGGCGGAGGCCGGATTATGATCGATAAACTGGATGATACGGAAGTACACTGTACAGGTTCCTGTCCGACTTTGATTATACACAATCAGGACAGTCCGGGTATGGTATCGGAAGTAACAGGTATTTTGTCGCGGAAGAATGTTAATATTGCGACTCTGCAGCTTTATCGGGATAAGAGGGGCGGACTTGCAGTAATGGTGATAGAGACAGATCAGACGGTTCCTCGGGAAACAGTCTCCATGCTGGAGAAGTTGGAAGGTATTGAGCGTATTATGTATATCCGTGGGGAGGAAGTGTAATGTCGTATTCATCTTTAAATGAGATCACACAGAGGTGTAACAGCGAAGGTATTCCGTTTTGGAAGGCGGTACAGTATTCAGATATGGAGGAACGGGAAGTAACAGAGCAGGCGTCCTTTCAGATGATGCAGAAGATGTGGAATGCTATGAAAGCAGCGGGAGATTCTTACGATAAGGATCAGAAATCGCGCAGCGGTCTTGTAGGGGGCATGGGCGGTCAGATGAGGAGTTATATGGAAAAAGGCGATACGCTGAGCGGGGATTTTATGTCCGAAGTGATTGCACAGGCATTGGAGATGGGCGAGTCGAATGCCTGTATGCACCGGATTGTCGCAGCGCCGACTGCCGGAGCCTGCGGTGTGCTTCCGGCAGTGCTCCTTCCGATATACAGCCGAAAAACAGCATCGGATACTGAGATCACGGAGGCAATGTATACAGCCGCAGGGATAGGGCAGGTTATTGCGTCCCGGGCTTTTATTGCAGGTGCGGCAGGCGGTTGTCAGGCTGAAATCGGCTCGGCATCGGCAATGGCTGCGGGGGCGCTGGTATCCCTCAGGGGAGGAACGGCAGAGCAGATCGCACATGCGGCTGCTATGGCGCTCAAAAATCTTCTCGGGCTTGTCTGTGATCCGGTGGCGGGACTGGTTGAAGTGCCCTGCGTTAAGCGGAATGTGATAGGTGCGGTTAATGCCGTTTCAAGCGCAGATATGGCTCTTGCCGGAATTGTAAGTAGAATCCCGCCGGATCAGGTCATCGATGCGATGAAAGAAGTAGGGGAGAGTATGCATATTTCTTTAAAAGAGACAGGGGAAGGCGGAGTGGCCAATACTCCGGAGGCAAGAAAAATAAAATTTAACCTGAACTTACAATGACTTAACGTTCCGTTGGTGATTATTTTACATCATTTTCCTATAATGTATCTCGGTAATTCAAAAGAAAAGAAGTTGAAAAAGGGAGAACAGGAATGAAAAGAAGAATAATAAGTGCGTTGCTGCTTGTCTGTATTACTGCGGCAATCGCTTCAGGATGCGGTTCTGATGAACCGGTTGAAACAGTTGATCTGAACAGTATGACTCTGGAAGAGATTGAAGCACAGGCAAAAGAAGAGGGAGAACTTGCATCTGCGGCGATGCCTGATACATGGGCCAACTGGGGTGAAACATGGCAGGAGTACACAGATACGTACGGGATTGAGCATGTGGATACTGATATGTCTTCTGCGGAAGAAATTTCGCTGTTTGAGACAGAGGGGACAGATGCTACGAAGGATATTGGTGATGTAGGACAGGCATTCGGACCGGTAGCGGAAGAGCAGGGAGTTACACTTCCGTATAAGACAAGCTACTGGGATTCGATTCCGGACTGGGCGAAAGACGATGACGGAGACTGGATCATAGGATATTACGGCACAATGTCTGTTATTGTTAACAACAAGATCGTAAAAGACACACCTACATCTTTTGAAGATATCTTAAACGGTGATTATATAGTTGCAGTCGGAGACGTGCAGGCTGCCACTCAGGCTCAGTATGCAGTCCTTGCTGCAGCAATTGCTTACGGCGGAGATGAAAGCAACATTCAGCCGGGACTTGATTACTTCAGACAGATTGCTGAGCAGGGAAGACTTGACCTCGGCGAGTTTACTCAGGCACGTATCGAGAAAGGAGAAGTCGGAGTAGCTTTCTTATGGGATTTCAACGCTCTTGGTTACAGAGAGCAGTTTGTAGAGAATAATCCGGATGCAGACTTTACAGTTTTTATCCCGTCTGAGGCATCTATCCAGACCGGATATGCTACAATTATCAACAAATATTCAAAGCATCCGTGTGCTGCGGCTCTTGCGAGAGAATACATTTTAAGTGATGAGGGACAGATCAATCTTGCAAAAGGTTATGCAACACCGATACGTGAGGATGTGGAGCTTCCGGACGATGTGGCTTCAAAACTCCTGGACGACAGCCAGTATGCAAACGCGAGAATGGTAGAAGATCAGGATGCATGGGACGAGACCGCGCAGACGATCGGAACATTGTGGCAGGAAGAGGTTGTAGCTTACGCACAATAAAATGTATTGACGGATGACCGGACTGCTGCATAAAGTGCAGCGGTCCGTTTTATGTAAAAGGTGAGGTTAATATGAAAACACAAAAGAAAACATACATATTTGCGCTGGTGCCGTTTTTGCTGCTATGTCTTCTGTTTGAGATCATACCGGTCATTTTTACGGTCATCAGAAGTTTCTTCCCGGAGGGAGGAGACATGGGATTTACACTTGATAACTATATTAATATATTTACCGGAAAACTGTATCAGCAGGCCATAGTCAACAGTCTGCTCATCTCGATTCTTTCTTCGGTTATCGGGCTGCTCGTGGCATTTATCGGTGCAAAAGCAGTCCATGAGGAAAAAGGTAAACTGAAGCAGGTATTCATGAGTATTCTGAATATGGTATCAAATTTTTCGGGCGTACCGCTGGCGTTTGCATATATCATTATGTTTGGAAACATCGGTGTCATGACGATGATCGGCGCGAATTACGGAATTGAATTTCTGGCGGAGTTCCCCCTGTATTCTGTATGGGGACTTCTGCTGATATATGTATATTTCCAAATCCCCCTGTCCACACTCCTGCTGATCCCGGCATTTGATTCGATCAGAAAAGAGTGGAAAGAAGCGGTTGCCCTTCTGGGCGGCAGCCGGATGACATTCTGGAGGAAAGTCGGCATCCCAGTACTGATGCCGAGTATACTGGGAACATTTTCTGTATTGTTTGCCAACGCACTGGCAGCTTATGCGTCTGCCTATGCACTGCTGATGAACAATGTATCACTGCTTCCGATCCGTCTGTCGGAACAGTTCGTCGGCGATATCATACAGAGACCGGAGTTCGGAAGTGCGATTGCAGTCATCATGATGGTCTTCATGGTGATCGCCATTGGCGTACAGAATAAGATGACTCCAAAGAAAGGGGGGAGACGCTGATGAATACAGAAAAAAAGAAACGCAATGCAGGATCAAAGATTGCGATTATTGTAATTATAGTGTATCTGCTTCTCCCACTGGTAATGACGCTGATTTACTCCCTTTTTCAGGAGTGGATCGACGTGATGCCGACAGGTTTTACTCTGGGAGCTTATACAGAGCTGTTTACTGATCCTCTGTTCTGGAAAGCAGTCGGGCGTACGGTTATTATTTCTATTGTTCCGATCGTGCTGTGTACAGTGTTTGTACTGCTGGCGATGTATGTGGTAGTTGTCTACCATCCGGAATGGGATAAAATGATTCAGATTCTGTGTACGATTCCGTATGCAATCCAGGGCGTCATCCTTCCAATCTGCGTTCTGTCGCTTTACAGCAGTGCGCCGGAACCTTTCGGAGACAGAATGTTCATGCTTGTTGCGACTTATATGGTTGTAATCCTTCCCTATGTATATCAGGGAATCAGAAATAATCTGAACGGTGTCGGGGCGCCAAGGCTTATCGAGGCGGCGCAGATGCTGGGAGCGAGCAAGTTTTACGCATTCTTCCGCGTCGTTATTCCGAATATTATGAGCGGTGTCACAATTTCAGCCATGCTGGCGATGGCAATTGTATTTGGTGATTTCGTTATCATTAATACACTGGCGGGCGGACAGTTTATGACAGCACAGATGTATTTATATGATGTAATGAAAAAATCCGGGCAGAGGACCTGCGCCGTGATCGTTATACTTTTCCTCGTAACTCTGATCATTTCGGCTTGTGCATTTTTCCTGCAGTCGAAGGGCAAAGACAGAAAGGACAGATAAAGAAAATGGCTTATATTGAATTTAAAAATATCGATAAATTTTATGGTGATAATCATGTGTTAAAGGGAATCAATCTGGAAATCCAGAAAGGTGATTTTGTTACACTTCTGGGCCCTTCCGGATGTGGAAAGAGTACGCTGCTCCGCTGTCTCGCAGGACTTGAGCAGATCTCAGGGGGACAGATACTGCTGGACGGTGAGGATATTACAAACAAAGATCCAAAGGACCGTAATATCGGAATGGTGTTCCAGCAGTACAGCCTTTTCCCGAATATGACGGTAGAAGAGAATCTTTCTTTCGGATTAAAACTTCAGAAACTTCCGTCAGATGAGATTGGAAGACGTGTAAGAGATGCCATTGATATGGTAGAGTTAAAAGGAAAAGAAAAAGAGTACCCGGGAAATCTTTCCGGAGGACAGCAACAGAGGGTCGCTCTTGCGAGAGGAATTGTGATGCAGCCGAAAGTGCTGCTTCTGGATGAACCTCTGAGTGCTATTGATGCGAAACTGAGAAAATCTCTTCAGACGAGCATTCGGAGAATACACAAAGATCTTGGTCTGACGTCTGTGTTCGTAACCCATGATCAGGATGAGGCAATGGTAATGTCTGATGTGATACACCTGTTCCATGACGGCGTTATTGAACAGTCGGGCAGTCCTGTAGAAGTTTATACAAAACCGGAGACGACTTTTGCGGCAGGATTCATCGGAAATTATAATATTCTGGATGCGAATGCCATGGAAGCAATTACAGGAAAGAAATGGAACAGCGGACAGTTTGCAATCCGTCCTGAGACTTTCCTGCTGTCCAAGGATACGATCACGACGGAAGATTACCGTATGAACGGAACGATCATTGACTATGTGCCAAGAGGAAATGTGCTCCGCTACCATATTGATATCAATGGCGTGGAAGTGTATGCAGACGTGCTGTTCCGGAGTATGTCTATGTTTAATGTGGGTGAGAAGATCAATGTAGGAGTGGCCGATCATAACTGTGTGCGGCTTTAAGACCGGGCGGCAAGGAGGAAAAAAGTGGATAAAATTACAATACGCGGATTTTCGGAAAAAGGAAACTGGTACAAGGGGAATCTTCACAGCCATACGGTGAATTCTGATGGAATGCTTACCCCTGAACAGTCTGTAAAGCTTTTTAAAGAGCATGGATACAACTTTCTGTGCTTTTCCGAACATGATAAGTATACGGATTACAGAGCGGAATTTGACTGTGATGACTTCATTATCCTGCCGGGGCTTGAGGCGTCCGCAATCCTTTATTATGATGAGGTTTCCGGGAGAAGAAAAAAAGTACATCACATTCATGGCATTCTCGGCACAGAGGAGATGCAGAGAAATGCGGTCCTTCCATTGTATCAGCACAATGAGATCCATCCGGTGCATAAATATTACGGACAATGGGACGGGGCTGCGGCTGCCCAGAAACTGGCGGATGAAATGATACAGCACGGTATGGTAGCTACATACAATCATCCGATATGGTCGAGAGTGAGAGAAGAGGAATTTATAAATACAGAAGGAATCTGGGCACTTGAGATTTATAACTATAATACAGTTAATGAAAGTAATACCGGATATGATGAAACATATTTCGATGTGATGTTAAGAGAAGGAAAGAAAATTTTTGCTTTTGCATCGGACGACAATCATAATGAAGGAAATTTCGATGACGCATGCGGAGGCTACATCGTGGTCAAAGCAGAGAGGCTGACGCATGAAGATATTGTACAGAATATGCTGGCAGGAAATTATTATTCATCATCGGGACCGGAGATCCGTGACTGGGGAATCAGAGACAATGTGGCCTACGTTGACTGCAGTCCGGTCTACAGGATTGACTTTGTTGCTGGAAATGATATAAATGACGGTATTTCCAGAGTGTGCGGATCTTATGACGATACGATTGAGCACGGAGAATACGAACTGAAGGGTCATGAGACTTATGTTCGGGTAAAATGTACGGACAAGAACGGAAAAACTGCATGGAGTAACCCGATCTGGCTTGCAAAATGATAAATTTTTTACTTGTTTCTTTGGAAAAGGTATAATAAAATAGCATCACAGAAGAGGTGTTTATATGAGAGAAGACATGAAAGCAGTGATTGCAGATACCTTTTCCCAGATGCTGGATAAGGAAGACATAGATAAAATTACGGTGACAAAGCTGATCGCGGAATGCCATATCTCAAGGCAGACATTTTATTATCACTTTAAAGATATTATGGATGTGCTGGAGTGGACGTTCCGACGTGCCACGCAGGAGCTGGTGCAGAAGAGCCTGAATGAAGAAGACCGTTTGGGAGCACTGACCACTTATGTCGCGTTTGTGCGGCAGAACAGGAAAAAATTCGAGCGGTTGCTCTATTCCCGCCGCTGGGTTCAGATCGAGGGGATGCTTGTCGAGGCGGTAACCGTATATCTGGCGCAGATAGCGCGCAGTAAGGTTCCGGAGCTTGACCTGAGCGTGGATGATCTGGAAGTGATGCTGAGGTTTTATGCCTGCGGAATGGTGGGAGTCCTGCTGCAGTATATGGAAAAACCAAACCTGAATGAGGAAAAGCTGGTCATACAGATGGAAAAGATCATCACGGGAAAGATGTTTCCGGGAAAACATGATTGAGAATATTGTAAATGAAGAGGGGCTGTCGCACTAAATAATTAGTGCGGCAGCACTTTTTTGCAGAGAATAAGAGCCAGGTCTGTGCAAGGCCTGGCTCTTGGTGTAAAATTTATTTATGCGAATAAATAAAATCCTACAGAAAGATTATACCTTATCTTCTCTGTACTATCAAATCAAACTTCCGCTGGATGTGGAAATTTTGATTCCGGCGTTACTGTTCAGAGCATAACTTGAATTAGGAAAACCGATGGTTTAGACTATTCTCAGTCAAAGCCATCGGTTTTCTTATCCAAAAATCTGCGAGATCTTTTCAAATAAATTCTGTTCCTCTTTTTGGCGCATCATAACAAGCACGCTCATACATTTGCACAGGGAATCGATGCTTTCCTGACTCCGAAATGACACAGCCTGCTGTTGTTTCCTTTTATAGCTCCGAAGAAGCCGTTCCGCTTCATTGTTCGTAGCGGGAACTCTGTGATCGTGAAGGAATAGTAAGTGGTTCTCCATATATTTTTCCATTCGCCGGTATAGATTATATCCCTCTTTATAATACTCATTCGGAGGCACATCCTTATATTCTTCCTCCGCTTTGTGCAGGATTTCCCTGTAGCGCGTTTCAAATCCTGCTATTTTTTCACTATCCGGCTCATCTTCCGGGGAAAGCCCGTTCCGGTAATGAATCATTTCCTGGATCAGGATCCGCATTTCTCTGTTCCACGTACGGTCCTGCTCGTTCTGGATGCTGTCCTTGAGGTATCTCAGGATATGGGCAAGACATTCCTGATGTCCTGTCTGATATTGATAAAACGTGCTCTCATGGTCATGTACGAGGATCCCCTGGTAATCCTCTGTTACTGTCCCTTTTACCCCTTCGTGCCCTTTCCTGTCACGGGCAAAATACAGCGTTTTCCCGTCCGGAGTCGCACATACAAAAACATACATAGGTTTTCCATTTACTTTTGCATTGGTACAGTCCGTATGCATGACTGGGGAAAGAAGCATTTCTGCAAAAAGTTTTTTCCGTTCCTGCTCTGTTTTTGCAGCAAACTCCTGGCACAGGCTGCTGACCATACCCTTTGAGATATTCAGTTTTCCCTCAGTCAGATCACACAGGAATTTCCTGCTTTTATCGATGGAAGTGCAGCATTCATTATTCAGCAGAAAAAGAAATGCCCGGACACTCCCGCCGTAATTCACATCATTGACCACTCCCGCTGGGAACGGTGCATGTGCCAGTTCTCCGGTCTTGGAATTACGGTATACGTCTGCATGATATTCCCGGACATCAAGCATAAGCCGGATGTTGACCAGCTGCTTTATGATCGTTTTTTTTGTCTTTTTAAAATCAGGATCATCCAGTACTTCCTGTGGAGGCAGAAGGCAGATCGGTGGCACAGTCGGTGTCTGACGTTTTCTGCAGTGCCCTTTATGCCCGGTCTGTCCCCCTGGCTTCCTTCCGCTTTTTTCCCGGTTGTTCGCAATCTTTTTATGACGGATTGTTTTGGAAGATGGAATGGATGAATTCTCATAATCGCGGTTCAGCTGGGCCCTCAATTTCAGGTTCTTTCCCTTTTCTTCCTCCAGAGCGGTTTCTGCGTCATATCTCAGATGGAGCTGTTCCAGATATTTTTCTTTCCACTGATCACGGGAGTCAGTTGTTTCCCGAAGCATCTTCCGCAGTGCCCGGATCTCTGATTCTTTTCTTCTGCTTATTTTCTTTGTTTCTTTTTCCATGTCTTCATAGACCTGGAACCAGTTCTCCCTGTTCCGAACAGACTGTCGGATGGCTTCTTCCAGTTTGGCTTTCAGCTGGCGGATTTCCCGATCTTTCTCTTCCAGCAGTCGCTCGTATTCTTTCCGCAGACGGAGCATTGCCGCGCCGGATTCCAGCAGCCGGATCCGTTCCCGGAGCGCTTTGTTTTCATACTGAAGCTGTGTGGCATACTCAAAACTAACCTTCATAAAAACCCCTGTTCTATCGTTTCTTTTCTATATCTCCCAAAATGGTATTCAGAATCTCTTCCTGTTCCTTACAGATCTTTTCCAGCAGATCACATTCCCGTGCCATTTCTTTTCCCTTTTTCAGAAGTTCACGGTTCTCTTTCTTTAGATCCTGGATCAAGTCCTCCTGTACCTGGATCTGTTTTTCCTGGATCTGCAGCATATCGTCCTGAGCCATGCATCTTTGTTCCAGGGCAGTGCATTCCTCTTTTAATGTACGGATTAATTCTTCATATCGATCCATCTTTTCAAAAATCTCCTGCTACGATTGAATTCATGGTTATATTATAGCGGAATCAGCGTAGAAAAGCGAATTTGCCTATATGTGGATAAAGTCAAAATGACAAGAAAAAAGCTCTTCATCAAAGACAGAAAAGAGCGTGAAAACAGAGAAGAGAGAGAGGCTTTACCTCAATAAAAGGGCATTCAGAACATTTTGGGGGTAAGTTATCCACACAGCAAAAAAGACCAATTGATTTATTAACAAATGGCCTTTTCTAGTAGAAAAAAAGTTTTTTTAATTTCGTCATTTTTACTATAACGGATTAATAGGGTGTGAACAGTAACATTCCGGCAGATGATCCGGTCCGTCTTCTGAGTGCATTTGTGGAG
>DXCD01000151.1 GCA_019116185.1 Candidatus Mediterraneibacter stercorigallinarum | reverse complement strand
TTCGGTGACTTTGGAGTAATCTGGCGGAAAGTCTTAAAGGAAGGGAGTACGGCGTTAATTGAACAGTGGATGCCTGAGGCGAAGCCGAATCGTCCACTGTTCAATTGTTTTTAGCCGTGCTCCCTGCCTTTTAGCCTTTCCCAGATTACGGATCAGGAACCGAAACCACACACCCGCCCTCTGCGAATACGTCTTGAAAAACCTCCACTGCTCTCGGATGATTTACTCCGCCACAGTCTCACGCACAAATCCAGATTTGTATCTTCGGGGAAAGGATGGTACAATAGAAGAAAATTGAAAAGGGCAGGTGAGGACTATGAAGCTTACTTTTATCGGAGCGGCCCATGAGGTCACGGGAAGCTGCCATTTCCTCCAGGCGGCGGGGAAGAATATCCTGATTGACTGCGGCATGGAGCAGGGACCGGATTTATACGAGAATCCGGGGCTTCCGATCCCGGAGAAGGACATTGATTATGTATTCCTGACCCATGCGCATATCGACCATTCGGGAATGCTGCCGAAGCTGGCTAAGAATGGATTCAAAGGGCAGATCTTTGCCACCTTTGCGACTGCGGATCTGTGCAATATCATGCTGCGTGATAGCGCGCACATCCAGGAATTTGAGGCAGAGTGGCGCAACCGTAAGGGGAAGAGAGCCGGACAGCCGGAGTATGAGCCTGTGTATGTGATGCAGGACGCGTTAGATGCCATTGAACTGCTCGTGCCTTGCCAGTATGGCGAGAGGATCACGATCTGCGACGGTATCCAGATCCGTTTTACAGATGTAGGGCATCTGCTTGGCTCGGCCAGTATCGAGGTATGGGCAACAGAGGATGATGTCACAAAGAAAATCGTGTTTTCTGGTGATGTGGGAAATCTGGACCAGCCGATCATCAAGGATCCGACATATACAGAGGCGGCGGATTATGTGGTTGTGGAGTCTACATACGGCAACCGGATCCACACGGCAGAGAAGCCGGATTATATCGGGGATTTTACAAGGGTACTCAAAGAGACCTTCGACAAGGGCGGTAATGTGGTCATTCCGTCATTTGCGGTAGGAAGAACCCAGGAAATGCTCTATTTTATCAGAGAGATCAAGGAGAAGGACCTTCTTCCGGAATACAGGGATTTCGAGGTATACCTGGATAGTCCTCTGGCCATTGAGGCAACCAGGGTATTCACAATGAATATGCGGGACTGTTTTGACGAAGAGGCCATGGAGCTGGTTAATTCCGGCGTGAATCCCCTTGTTTTCCCTGGCCTCCACATATCGACTACAAGTGATGACTCTAAGATGATCAATTTCATCGAGAAGCCCAAGGTGATCATATCTGCCTCGGGCATGTGTGATGCGGGACGCATCCGCCACCATCTGAAACACAATCTCTGGCGCCCGGAATGCACGGTCCTCTTTGTCGGTTATCAGGCGAACGGTACACTGGGACGCCGGCTGCTGGAGGGCGAGAAGAATATCAAACTTTTCGGAGAGCCGATCGAGGTTCATGCAAGGATCGAGAGTCTTCACGGAGTCAGCGGACATGCGGATATGAACGGGCTTTTAAAATGGATCGGCGCGTTCCGTACTCCTGTCGAGAGAGTGTTTGTGGTCCATGGAGAAGACAGCGTGACAGAAGAGTTCGCGAGGACAATCGAGGAGAAGTTCGGTTACAGCGCATGGGCGCCCTATCCTTGCTGCGAGGCGGATCTTCTTACTAACGAGATTATCAATGAAGGCGTGTGTGTTCCGGTGAAGCCAAAGAAGGCGGCACAGCGCAGGGCGGATACAGCTTTCGACCGGCTGGTGGCGGCAGGAAAGCGGCTGCTTGACATTATTTACCGCAACGAAGGACTGTCGAACAAAGATAAGGCAAAATTTGAGACGCAGATCAATAATCTTGCTGATAAATGGGAAGAGTAACAGAGCCCATTAGAGAGATTTTGTCAAGGGCTAAAACTTTATAAAATTTTCCTGCTCCCGGAATATCTTTCTCCCTGAGTGAGAATCATTCTAAGTAGAAAATGCTTAGGAGGATTCTTGAGATGATGGTGAACAAGGTTGAACTGTGCGGTGTGAATACATCAAAGCTGCCTCTCTTAAAAGAGGAGGAGAAGGCGGAGCTGTTCGAGCGGATCAAGGCAGGGGACGAAGAGGCGCGGGAGAAGTATATCAAAGGAAATTTAAGGCTTGTATTAAGCGTGATCAAACGTTTTGAGAGCAGCAGCGAAAATGCGGATGACCTCTTTCAGATCGGGTGCGTGGGATTGATGAAAGCGGTGGATCATTTTGACCCGTCCAGGCTGGTCAAATTTTCAACCTACGCGGTGCCCATGATTATCGGGGAGATCCGGCGGTACTTACGCGACAACAGTCCCATGCGGGTCAGCAGGTCGCTGCGGGATACAGCTTACAAGGCGATTTATGCCAAAGAGGGGTATATCCGGCAGCACATGAAGGAGCCCACCGTGCAGGAGATCGCGGATGAGATCGGCATCCCAAAGGAAGATGTGGTCTATGCCCTGGATGCGATCCAGATGCCTGTGAGCCTGCATGAACCTGTGTACAGCGACGGCGGGGATACCCTGTACGTGATGGACCAGGTAAGCGATAAGAAGAATAAAGAAGAGAACTGGGTGGAAGAGCTTTCGCTTGAAGCGGCTATGGAAAGGCTTAACGAGAGGGAGCGGTATATCATTACACTCAGGTTCTTTGAGGGAAAGACCCAGATGGAAGTGGCAGAGCAGATCAATATCTCCCAGGCGCAGGTAAGCCGGCTGGAGAAAAATGCCCTGAA
>DXCD01000150.1 GCA_019116185.1 Candidatus Mediterraneibacter stercorigallinarum | reverse complement strand
GTATTCTATAAAGTGGGCAATATTATTGCATATCACCAACAACCTGTTTTTAGGAAATGTATTTGAATGGCTGCTGGATCAGCTGCCGGAAACAATGTCTTATATCACATATTATGGATGCCTGACGGCAGGCTTCGTTATAGGAATAATGGTTTTAGTGAAGGAGCGCGGAAAGTTGAAAAAATGGTTTTCAGATAATGCCACGCCAAAAGAATATTATAAATGGGCAGTTACGCAGCCATCGGTCATCATTTTGTGCATATTCGCTATACTTATGAATGTAGTCATGATGGCTCTTTCGATAACAGCTTTTTAGTGATATACATAAAAGGTGAAAAAGGAGGAGAACAGGATGCAGCGCTGGTTTATTACAATGAAAAAAGCAGACTTTAACGCGATCGGGGAGAAGTACCACATCTCCCCGATTTTGGCGCGCCTGATCCGCAACCGTGATATTATCGGAGATGACGCCATTGACTTCTACCTGAACGGGACGATCGCGGATCTGTATGACGGCATGTTGATGCAGGACATGGACCGCGCGGTGGAGATCATTGCCGAGAAGATCCGGGAGGAGAAGCCGATCCGCGTGATCGGGGACTACGATATTGACGGCGTGAATGCGACGTATATTCTCCAGGAGGGACTCTCAGGGCTGGGAGCAGATGTGGACACTGATATCCCGGACCGGATCAAGGACGGATACGGGCTGAACAAAATGCTGATTGACCGTGCACTTGATGACGGGATCGATACGGTCATTACCTGTGACAACGGGATCGCCGCATCGGACGAGATTGCGTATGCAAAGGAGAACGGGCTGACAGTCATTGTGACAGACCATCACGAGGTCCCTTACATTGAGATGGACGGAGAGAAAGAGTATCTCCTTCCCCGCGCGGACGCGGTGGTGGACCCGCACAGGGCAGACTGTGCTTATCCGTTCAAGGGACTGTGCGGGGCGGCTGCGGCATACAAGCTTGTGGAGGCGCTCTACAATGTGATGCAGCGGGATCCGGAGGATGTGGATTACCTGATGGAAAATGTGGCGATTGCCACAGTCGGGGACGTGATGGACTTAAATGGCGAGAACCGGATCTTTGTAAAGCAGGGGCTTGAGATGCTGAAGCGCACGCAGAACCAGGGGCTGAAGGCTCTGATCGAATGCACGGGCATTGATGTGGAACGGCTGAACGCCTATCATATCGGGTTCGTCCTGGGACCATGCATCAATGCAAGCGGCAGGCTGGACACGGCGAAGCGGGCCCTGGAACTCTTGAATGCCCGCACCAGGCGGGAGGCGGTCATGCTGGCAGAGGATTTGAAGGCGCTCAATGACAGCAGGAAAGAGATGACAGAGCGCGGCGTGGCGGAGGCTGTGAACCTGATCGAGACGACCTCTCTGAAAGATGACCGGGTGCTGGTCGTCTATCTGCCGGACTGCCATGAGAGCATCGCCGGGATCATCGCGGGAAGGATCCGGGAGCGGTATTACCGTCCGGTCTTTGTGCTGACAAAAGCAGAGGAAGGGGTAAAGGGATCGGGCAGGTCTATCGAAGCCTACGATATGTTCGCCCAGATGTGCAGGTGCAGGGCGCTGTTCACAAAATTCGGCGGGCACAAGCTGGCGGCGGGGCTGTCCCTTGAGGAGGACAATGTACAGAGATTCCGCGAGACAATCAACGCGCTCTGCGATCTCACGGAAGAAGACCTTCAGGAAAAGGTGTCCATTGATATGCAGCTGCCGTTTCCATATATTACGGAGGAGCTGATCCGGGAGCTGGAGCTGCTGGAGCCGTTCGGAAAGGGGAATCAGAAGCCTTTGTTCGCGGAGCGGAATCTGCGGGTGGTCAGCCCGCGTATCTTCGGGAAGAACCGGAATGTATTGAAGTGCCGGCTGGAAGATATGCAGGGAAACCAGATGGAAGCGGTGTATTTCGGAGATGTTGAGAAATGCCTGAAGACTATGGAAGAGAAAAAGGTCATGTCATTTACATATTATCCGTCAATCAATGAGTATATGGGGCGGAGGAGCATACAGATCACAATTGTGAATTATCAGTAGAGTGGGAGGATCCTGTTTTTTGAAGGATCCTCCTCCTGTTATGGAGGCAAAAAGCTGAATCTGCCCGGTGTCTGCAAGGATATTGTAGAAAAATGTTTGAAAAACAGGGAATTAATGCTATACTAATACTATTGTAGACCTATTTTAGTATAGGGGAAGGGGGAACTGATATGGCAGGTACACCGGAATATGTACAGTTGAATAAGAACCTTGAGATCGTGGACGGTCATGCGGTGAAAGCGCCTGAGGATTATCAGGATCCCGAACAGCTCTATCAGGCGCTGGTCGCCCGTGTGAGGAAATACCATCCTTCCACGGATATCTCTATGATCGAGAAAGCATACCGGATCGGGAAGGAAGCCCATAAGGATCAAGTGAGAAAGTCCGGGGAACCGTATATCATCCATCCCTTGTGGGTGGGGATCATACTGGCGGACCTTGAGATGGATAAAGAGACCATCGTGGCGGGGATGCTCCACGACGCGGTAGAAGATACAGATATGACACTGGATGATGTTGCAAGAGAGTTCGGAGAAGAAGTGGCTCTCCTTGTGGACGGCGTCACCAAGCTGGGACAGCTCAGTTATTCCCAGGATAAGCTGGAAGTACAGGCGGAGAACTTAAGAAAGATGTTCCTTGCAATGGCAAAGGATATCCGCGTCATCATTATCAAGCTGGCGGACCGTCTCCACAACATGCGCACACTGGAGTTCATGACTCCGGCAAAGCAGCAGGAGAAGGCAAGGGAGACCATGGACATCTATGCTCCCATTGCCCAGAGGCTCGGTATTTCCAAGATCAAGACAGAGCTTGACGACCTGTCGTTAAAATACTGGAAGCCGGATGTGTATTATCAGCTTGTGAAAGACCTGAATGCCCGCAAGACGGAGAGGGAAGAATTCGTCCAGCAGATCGTGGCGGAAGTGTCAAAGCATATGGCGAACGCGCACATCAAGGCAAAGGTCTACGGGCGCGTGAAGCATTTCTTCAGCATCTACAAGAAGATGGTGAACCAGAATAAAACGCTGGATCAGGTGTATGACCTGTTCGCGGTGCGTATCATCGTGGATTCTGTGAAAGACTGCTATGCGGCGCTCGGCGTGATCCATGAGATGTACACCCCCATCCCGGGGCGTTTTAAAGATTATATAGCTATGCCGAAGCCGAACATGTACCAGTCGCTCCACACCACGCTGATGGGTCCTTCCGGCCAGCCGTTTGAGATCCAGATCCGAACGGAAGAGATGCACAAGACCGCGGAATACGGTATCGCGGCACACTGGAAATATAAAGAAGGCTCAGATGCGGCAAAGAGCATGGAGTCACAGGAGGCAAAGCTGAACTGGCTGCGCCAGATCCTGGAATGGCAGCGTGACATGTCTGACAACAGGGAATTCTTAAGCCTGTTGAAAGGCGACCTGGATCTGTTCGCTGAGGACGTGTACTGCTTTACCCCCAACGGGGACGTGAAGAACCTGCCGAACGGTTCTACACCGGTGGATTTCGCATACGCGATCCACAGCGCCGTGGGTAATAAGATGGTGGGCGCAAGAGTTAACGGAAAGCTGGTCAACATTGACTATAAGATACAGAACGGGGACAGGATCGAGATCCTGACATCCCAGAATTCAAAAGGCCCGAGCCGGGACTGGCTGAATATCGTCAAGAGTACTCAGGCGAAGAATAAGATCAACCAGTGGTTCAAGAAGGAATTTAAAGAAGACAACATTATCAGAGGAAAAGAGCTGATCATGGCTTACTGCCGCAGCAAATCTATCAACCTCCAGGATATTTTGAAACCGAAATACATGCAGATCGTGCAGAAGAAGTACGGGTTCCGCGACTGGGACGCAGTGCTGGCAGCGATCGGGCACGGAGGCCTGAAGGAAGGCCAGGTGGTGAACCGGCTCTTTGAGGAATATGAGAAAGAGCACAGGAAAGAGATCACGGACGAGACGATCCTGGAGAAGATCTCCGAGGCGAACAGCAGGAAGGTCCACATTGCCAAGTCCAAGAGCGGCATCGTGGTCAAGGGGATCAATGATATGGCGGTCCGTTTCTCCAAGTGCTGCAACCCTGTGCCCGGAGATGAGATCGTCGGTTTCGTCACCCGAGGGCGGGGAATGTCCATCCATCGGACGGACTGTGTGAACATGCTGCACCTTTCGGATGAAGAGAGGGCGAGGCTGATCGACGCGGAGTGGGAGGATACTTCCGAGGCAGAAGGCGGCGGCCAGTATCTGGCGGAGCTGAAGATGTATGCTTCCGACAGACAGGGAATGCTCATGGATATCTCCAGAGTGTTCACTGAGGCAAAGATCGATGTGAAATCCATGAATATCCGCACGAGCAAAAAAGGCACTGCCACGATTGACACCGGATTTATCGTGCATGGCAGGGAAGAGCTCAACAGTGTGATCGAGAAACTGCGCCAGGTGGAAGGCGTCATTGACATCGAGAGGACTGCCGGATAAACGGCAGAGCCAGAGGAGAAAGAGATATCATGAAGATAGGAAAATTTGTGCTTGGTCCGGTGGGGACGAACTGCTATATTGTGATCAACGAGGGGAACAGAGAGTGTTTTGTCGTTGATCCGGCTACCTGTCCCCCGGAATTTGTAAGTTATATAAAAGACGCGGGGCTGGAGGTAAAGGCAGTGCTCCTGACCCACGGACATTTTGACCACATCATGGGGCTGGACGGGTTTTTGAAAGAATTTTCAGTGCCTGTCTATGCCTGTGAGGCGGAGAAAGAGCTGCTGGAGAGCGCACAGCTTAATTCCTCCGCGTCTATGCTGGGACAGCCATATACCTTTTCCGGCGCGGAGTATGTGACCAACAGGCAGAACCTTAAGATCGCGGGATTTGAGATTCAGGTGATCTATACGCCGGGGCATACCGGCGGCGGATGCTGTTATTATATCCCGGCGGAGAATGTGCTGTTCAGCGGGGACACGCTCTTCCACGGTTCCATCGGGCGCACGGATCTGCCGACAGGGAGCATGGGGCAGCTCGTGAACTCGATCCGTGACAGGCTGTTCGTCCTGCCGGATGAGACAAAGGTCTATCCGGGGCACATGGAAGAGACGACTATCGGATATGAGAAGAAATATAATCCTTTTATATGAGCACTGACTTGAATCCTGTATTAAGTTCTTCGGGAACTGAGATCTTCGGGAACAGGTTTTGAAAGGAAATAAGGCATGATTGAGATTGCATGTAAAAAGAACAAATTCACTTATAATGTATATCATATCACAAAAGCATTTTTCCCAAGTGAGGAAATCACGCAGAAGGTTGATGAAAAGCAAGAATCTCTCGTGGAGCTGAAACTCCCGGGAGGCTCTTGCTTTTCCCTTGCGCCGGAGGAGATCCGGGGAGAACTGCCGGGATTGGCCGGTGCAGAAGCCGCGGATGCTCGTTCAGGCAGTGGAGAGAAGGCGGCGGATGCTCGTTCAGACAGTGGAGAGAAGGCGGCGGATGCCGTTCCGTTTGCTGGCACGGAGGAGGAGCTGGCGCAGGCAGAGAAGCGGGCAGTCACCCGCAGGGTCTACCGGTTCCTGTGCGAGGCATCCGGCAGTAAGCTTGCGTGGGGAACGCTTACCGGGGTGCGGCCCACGAAGCTGGCGATGCAGATGCTGGAAGAGGGGAAGAGCTGGGAAGAGATCACCGGCTTCCTGAAGAGCGAGTATTTCGTCACTGAGAAAAAGGCAGAGCTGGGCTATGAGATCGCCTGCCGGGAAAAGGAGCTTCTGGGGAAACTTGACTGCAGGGGCGGATTCAGCCTGTATGCAGGCATCCCCTTCTGCCCAAGCGTGTGCTCCTACTGTTCGTTCAGCTCCTCGCCCATCAGCGTGTGGAAAGACCGGGTGGACAGCTATCTGGACGCGCTGGTCAAAGAGATCCGGGCGATCGGAAGGATGGCGCAGGGCAGATATCCGGATACCGTGTACATTGGCGGAGGCACGCCGACCACGCTGGAGCCGGAGCAGCTGAGAAGGCTGCTTACAGAGATCACGGTGAACTTTGACTTAAGCCATACCGTGGAGTTTACTGTGGAGGCGGGGCGGCCGGACAGCATTACAGAGGAGAAGCTCTCTGTGCTGAAAGAATTTCCGGTGACCCGGATATCCATCAACCCCCAGACCATGCAGCAGAAGACGCTGGACCTGGTGGGGAGGAAGCATACCGTGGAGGATATTCGGACGGCGTATGCAATGGCACGGCGGCTTGGATTTGACAATATCAATATGGACCTGATCGCAGGGCTTCCGGGGGAGGACGCGGCGGACATGGCGGACACCCTTTCCCAGATCGAGGCCATGCACCCGGACAGCCTGACCGTCCATTCCCTTGCCATCAAGCGGGCGGCGAAGTTCGGGCAGGAGGGGAGGACCATGGATCTGCATTCCGAGATCTCGCAGATGGTGGACGCCGCGGCGAAGAGCGCGGAGAGGATGGGGCTGAAGCCGTATTACCTGTACCGCCAGAAAAATATTGCCGGGAATTTTGAGAATGTGGGATACGCGGAACTTGACAAAGCGGGAATATACAAT
>DXCD01000149.1 GCA_019116185.1 Candidatus Mediterraneibacter stercorigallinarum | reverse complement strand
AAATAGTGTATAATACAGTCCTGTGAAACTGGGGCGCGCGGGAAATGGCGCGCCGGACAGGGAAATCTATCGGAGAGGAAAAAGCATGGACGGAGAGAAGATAAAAAGGATCAATGAATTGTATAGGAAATCGAAGGCAGAAGGGCTTACAGAAGCAGAACGGCAGGAGCAGAAACTTCTGCGCACTGAATATCTTGAAGCCGTGAAGCGTAATCTCAGAGGACAGCTTAATAGTATCGATATAGAAGAGAAAGACGGTACAGTCATTAATCTTGGTGAAAAATATGGAAACAAAAGAGGAAATTAGGGAGCGTGCCCTTAAGAGCAGGGCGGAAATTGAAAAAGCAGACCGCAGGGCAGCGGAGCGGGGCATATTGGAACGGCTCATTCAGGAGGATTTTTATGCGGATGCCAGATGTGTATACTGTTATTCGTCTTTCCGAGACGAGGTGGGCACGTCCGGCATTATCGAAGAGTCTCTTAAACAGGGGAAAAGAGTGGCGGCTCCGAGAGTCGTCGGCAGGAGAAGGATGGAATTCTTCTTTATAAAGAGCAGGGCAGACCTGAGGCCGGGGGCATGGAATATTCCGGAGCCCGGACCGTGGTGCGCAAAGGCCCCGCTGCCGGATGAGAAGTCGCTGGTCATCCTGCCGGGAGCGGCCTTTGACCGTTCGGGCGCGCGGATTGGCTATGGGCGCGGCTTTTATGACGCCTATCTTAAAGGAAATGACAGATGCCGGAAGGCTGCGCTGGCGTTTGACGTGCAGTGCGTGGACAAGATTCCTACGGAAGCGCATGACATCCGGGCAGACTATATTATTACAGAAAAGGAGCTGATCATATGCTCGCAGGATTACCCGGAGACCCGGTGATACTTCTGGGTGTGATCAATACAAAGCTGAGAGATTTTTATCCTTCGCTGGAGGCGCTCTGCGATGATATGCAGATCGATGAGGGCGAGCTGACAGGGAAACTGGCTTCTGTTGACTATACATATGACGCGGGGAGAAACCAGTTCGTTTAACAGAAGGATGACAGAGGATGCAGGTATAGAGAAGCTGCATGCATAGAAAAGACGCAGGTATAGAAAATATGGAGAATAATAAAATAGAGTTGGCTGAGCGGGAGATGGAGATCCCGGTATCTGAGCCGGAAAGACAATATTATTTTATAGAGAGAGCAAGACAGAATCTGGAGAAGATGAAAGAAGCTGGCGGACGGCAGCTTACTTTCTGTGTGACGACCTTTGGGTGCCAGATGAATGCGAGAGATTCGGAGAAACTCGTGGGAATACTGGAACAGGTAGGATACATAGAAGAACCGGATGAGGAGAAAGCGGACTTCGTCATATACAATACGTGTACTGTACGCGAGAATGCAAATCAGCGTGTGTACGGGAGACTGGGACAGCTGGGGCATATCAAGAAGAAAAATCCCCACATGATGATCGCGCTCTGCGGGTGTATGATGCAGGAACCCGAGGTAGTCGAGAAATTGAAGAAGAGCTACCGGTTCGTTGACCTGATCTTCGGAACACATAATATCTACAAGTTTGCAGAACTTCTGACAACACGCATGGAATCAGGACGCATGGTCATCGATATCTGGAAGGACACGGATAAGATCGTGGAAGATCTGCCGAGCGAAAGAAAGTATTCTTTTAAGTCCGGGGTCAATATTATGTTCGGCTGTAATAATTTCTGCAGCTACTGTATCGTGCCTTATGTAAGAGGGCGGGAGAGAAGCCGTGATCCGCGGGCTATCATCCGTGAGATTGAACGGCTTGTCGCTGACGGCGTGGTGGAGGTCATGCTGCTGGGGCAGAATGTCAACTCTTACGGCAAGACACTGGAAGAGCCTATGACGTTTGCCCGGCTTTTGAAAGAAATCGAGAAAATAGAAGGGCTCGAACGAATCCGGTTTATGACATCACATCCCAAGGATCTGTCGGATGAACTGATCGAAGTGATGGGGCAGTCAAAGAAGATCTGCCGGCATCTCCATCTGCCGGTCCAGTCGGGAAGCAGCCGCATCCTTGAGAAGATGAACCGCAGATATACGAAAGAGCATTATCTGAAACTGGTGAAGAAGATCCGGGCGGCAGTGCCGGATATTTCCCTTACAACAGATATCATTGTCGGCTTCCCCGGAGAGACGGAGGAAGATTTCCAGGAGACGCTGGATGTGGTGCGCCAGGTGAGGTATGACAGCGCGTTTACCTTTATCTATTCCAAACGAACCGGCACGCCTGCGGCAGTGATGGAGAACCAGGTGCCGGAGGATGTGGTAAAGGACCGCTTTGACCGGCTCCTCGCGGAAGTGCAGAAGATCGCCGGAGAAATGTGCGCTGTGCATCAGGGAACCGTGCAGACTGTGCTCGTGGAATCCGTAAATGAACACGACCCGAACCTCATGACCGGACGGCTGAGCAATAATCTGCTCGTACATTTCCCGGGAGATAAGTCCCTGATCGGGAAACTGGTGGAGGTCAGCCTGGATGAGTGCAGGGGATTTTACTACATCGGGAGGAAAATCTGAATTTGTCGGGGAGACGGCCGGTGAATAAAACGTCCGAAAACCGTAGTATATTTTAAGACGTATTCGTGGCGGGCGGGGATGTGGCTCAGGTTCCGGCTCCACGATTTGGGAAAGACGTAAAAGGAATGGGA
>DXCD01000148.1 GCA_019116185.1 Candidatus Mediterraneibacter stercorigallinarum | reverse complement strand
CCGGCACTGCAAAAAGCCCGCCCCGGGGCGCAGAGAATGTAAATAAGAAAAAGGCCAGAACCATAATGATGGTCAGGATGCCGATGACAGATCCGGCGTCCTCCATCCTGGCTGACGTGCATAGCTTCCGGGCGAGACCGAAAGAAATGAGAACAGCGATATAGAAGATCGCGATATCGATGAAAGCGATATTTCTGCCCAGAATGCCGGAATAAGTGTAAAACAGCACAGGGATGCTCCATGTTCCGGCCAGCCCTCCTGCAAGAAGCGCCGGGCGGAGCGCGGGCAGAGCTTTCCTGGCTCTGGGGGGAGCGAGAAGACTCCAGAACAGGAGCGGGAAGAAAACGAGCTTCATGTGTTCCCATGTGGATTCACTGACAGGGGAGAACAGGGCGATGAGGGGATTCTGCCCGGACCAGCCGTAGAAAAAGTGGGACAAGGTTCCCAGAACCGCGGTAAAGATCAGACCTGCCGCAAGATAATACTTTACATATTTCATATTTCCACCATCCATAAAATACCCCCGCATACAGTATTTCCAGAATAAAGACTGCTGGAATACAGTATGCGGGGGTATATAGATTTTATGCATCCCTGGACGTCCTATCGCCCGTCCAGAAAACTTAACAAAGCTTTCGCAGAATAATTTAAGATCAGAGAGCGCGGAACGCCGGCGAGCTTTGCCGCCTCAGCCGCGTATGTAAAGTCGCCCACATGCTTCGTGCCGTGGCTGTCGCTGGAGAAAAGCACCGGATAGTTGAAATGACAGCACAGGTTCAGGATCAGCAGGTCGTTGAACTTGGTGTCGCCCCGATAGCCTTCCGGGCTTAAAGAGCTGTTGTTGATCTCCAGAAGCACCCGGTGTTCCATTGCGGCTTTGAACAGCTTGAAATAATCCACAGGGAATTTAGTATCATCGCAATGACCGATGATGGCAACGTGGGGATTTTTCATTACATTAATATAAGCCTCTGTATTCTCTTCCGGGGTTCCCGGCTTGATCGTGGGCTGATGCATACTGGCAATCACATAGTCCAGAGACTGGAGTATGCTGTCATCCAGGTCCAGGCGGCCGTTTCGGTCCAGAATATTCGCCTCGGCGCCGTAGAGCATGCGCACGCCCAGCCTCTCCCGCTGCGCATAAGCCAGATTGCGGAAATAGGATGTCCTGCCGCCGCCCAGCGTGGCGGGACCGTGGTCGGATATTCCGAGCATTTTCAGATTGCGGGAAGCGGCTGCCTTTGCCATGTCGGTGATCGTGGCGCTGGAACCGTGTCCGCTGGCGATCGTATGGGTATGAATATCCAATTCATATCGTTCGGTAAAAACTTGAGCATCTGCTGTATGGCGGATCTGACTTGGATTATCTGTATGATGATAATATGCCATAAACAATGCCTCGCTTTCTTTTTTATCTGTGCCGGTTTCGGACGGTTTCGAGTCCGGAAAAAGCAGACTGATATCGGATGAATCTGCACCTCTTTTAGTATGAAACAATTTGCCTGTGATGTCAATGTGTGAGCAGAAAAAACAAATAAAAAGCAATAAAAAAATGTTGGATTGTGTGGAGAAACATGCGGTGCGAGCGGAAAAGGACGTGGGATTTGTTGCGCGTGTGGATCTTGAAGTATATGGAATGTGAGCGCCGGCGTGTGAGAAAAGCCGCGGCGCGGCTGCAGTAAAAACGCCGGTGCGGCTTTGCGAATGGCGCGGGCTCGATTATTACGATCAGCAAAAGAAAAAATGAGATTTTCTATATGCGAAACAGCGAGGACATGGTATAATAGAGAAGACAGCTTTGACGGTCGGGAAACGCGCGGAGATGTGCAGACCCGGCTCTGAGAGGAGAAGATACTTCATAACAAGACCGGATGTGTGAATTGGTTTGATCTGATTGTGTAGAAATGGAAGAAACTCACTAAAAACCAACATCGAAACCAGTTGACTATTGTGGGATTGTGTGGTAGTATTCAAACAGAAACAACACAAAACAAAATGTTTTGTAGAATCCAAGGAGGAGAAGAGATGCAAAACGAATACGAAATCAAAAAAGAAATGTGTGAAATCGGTAAGCGCGTATACAACCGCGGAATGGTTGCTGCAAATGACGGTAACTTTTCTGTAAAGCTTAACGACCATGAGTTTTTATGTACACCGACTGGTGTCAGCAAAGGGTTCATGACACCGGAGTACATTTGCAAGGTTGATGAAAAGGGTAATGTTCTCCAGGCAAATAAAGGCTTCAGACCTTCTTCTGAGATTAAAATGCACATGCGTGTATATGAGAAGAGACCGGATGTAAAGGCAGTTGTTCATGCGCATCCGCTGTATGCTACAACATTTGCCATCGCGGGCATCCCGCTGACACAGCCGATCATGCCGGAAGCAGTTATCGCCCTTGGATGTGTGCCGATCGCAAAATACGGCGTGCCGTCTACAATGGAGATCCCGGACGCGGTAGAGCCGTATCTCCAGCACTTTGACGCAGTTCTCCTGGAGAACCACGGAGCTCTGACATATTCTGACAGCCTTCTTGCAGCATACCACAAGATGGAGTCAACAGAGTTCTATGCTCAGCTGCTTTATCAGACAATGCAGATCGGAGGACCGCAGGAGTTCACAAAAGAGCAGGTTGAGAGACTGTACGAGATCAGAAGACAGATGGGCCTTCCGGGCAAACATCCGGCAAACCTGTGCCCGAATGCACAGGCAGGCAAACCGAGCTGCCATACATGCGGAGGAAACTGCGGCAGCAAGGCGGCAGCACCTGCAGCTGACAGCACAGACGCAGACCTGGTAGCATCCATCACAAAGAAAGTAATGGAACAGTTAGGAATGTAATAACCACGAAATGAGGCAGAGCTATGAACGAACAGGACATCACCAATGCAGTGAGAGCTGTTCTGGATCAGATGAAAGATACAGCTCCCGCGCAGGAGAAAAAGCATGTCTGTAAGTGTAAAAAGCATGTGATGACTCTGACGCTTGCCAATGCCCTGATCGAAAGAGTCAAGGCAAAGGCAGCCGAGATGGGCGTCAATATCGTTGCCGCTGTCTCGGACAAGGCCGGAAGGCCCGTATCTGTCCAGTGTATGGACGATGCGTACATAGCAAGCTTTGACATTGCAATCAACAAGACTTACACTTCCGCGAGCCTCAAGATGTCAACAGCGCAGCTCGCAGACTTAAGCCAGCCGGGGCAGGATCTTTACGGAATCCAGTTTACGAATAACGGCAGGATCGTGATTTTCGGCGGCGGAGAGGTGCTTGAAGCTGACGGACAGATCATCGGGGCGCTCGGAGTAAGCGGCGGTTCGGCGGCAGAAGACACTGCGATCGCGGCTTACGGGAAGGAAGTCTTCAAGGAGGTATTAGAGTGTCTGTAAATGAACAGATGGTTCAGGACATTGTACAGGAAGTTGTGGCTAAAATGCAGATCGCTTCCGATGTATCCGGGAACAGAGGCGTGTTCTCCGATATGAACGAGGCGATCGAGGCGGCGAAGAAATCCCAGAAGATCGTCGCAAGAATGTCCCTGGTCACAGAGAAAAGGTAATCTCCAATATCCGTAAAAAGATCATGGAGAATGCAGAGATCCTCGCGCGCATGGGTGTACAGGAGACAGGCATGGGAAATGTCGGGCACAAGATCCTGAAACACCAGCTTGTCGCAGAGAAGACTCCGGGAACGGAGGATATCACGACAACAGCGTGGTCGGGAGACAGAGGCCTTACCTTGATAGAGATGGGGCCGTTCGGAGTCATCGGCGCGATCACACCGTGCACGAATCCGAGTGAGACAGTTTTGTGCAATACGATCGGAATGTTCGCAGGCGGGAATACCGTTGTGTTTAATCCTCATCCGGCAGCGATCAAGACTTCAATCTATGCGATCAACCTTTTAAATGAGGCGTCCGTAGAGGCGGGAGGTCCGGATAATATCGCATGCACGGTAGAACATCCGACGCTTGAGACAAGCAATATCATGATGAAACATAAAGCGATCCAGCTCATCGCGGCAACCGGCGGACCGGGAGTCGTGACCGCGGTCCTCTCTTCCGGAAGAAGAGGAATCGGGGCAGGAGCGGGAAATCCGCCGGCTCTGGTAGACGAGACCGCGGATATCAGGAAGGCGGCAGAAGACATTGTAAACGGATGTACTTTTGACAACAACCTTCCCTGTATCGCAGAGAAAGAGATCGTGGCAGTTGATTCGGTAGTTGACGAATTAATGCACTACATGGTCAACGAACAGGGCTGTTACCTGGCATCAAAAGAAGAACAGGACGCGCTGACAGCGGTTGTCCTGAAAGATGGAAAACTGAACAGAAAATGTGTGGGACGCGATGCGAAGACCCTGCTTGGGATGATCGGCGTGACAGTGCCGGACAACATCAGATGTATTACATTTGAAGGTCCGAAGGAGCATCCGCTGATCGCGACAGAGCTTATGATGCCGATCTTAGGCGTTGTAAGAGCAAAGGATTTTGACGATGCGGTAGAACAGGCCGTATGGCTTGAGCATGGCAATCGCCATTCCGCACATATTCATTCAAAGAATGTAGACAACATTACAAAATATGCGAAAGCGATCGACACAGCGATCCTCGTGAAAAACGGTCCGTCTTATGCGGCGCTCGGTTTCGGAGGAGAAGGGTTCTGTACATTTACGATCGCCAGCAGGACAGGCGAGGGACTTACAAGCGCCAGCACTTTTACAAAGAGAAGACGCTGCGTAATGACAGACAGCCTGTGCATACGATAAGCCGTGCGCTTGCGGCGTGAAAATATGTACGCAGGCTCGCCTGCAGGCACATATTTTTCACGCGGACGCATATGGCGCATGCCATCAGCGAGATGAAGCGGAGCGGAATCGAGCTGGGCATGGTGAAATGAAGGAACAACAGAAATAGGAGGTAGACAACATGGAAATGAATTCCGCTAATGTGGAAGCCGTCGTAAAACAGGTGCTCGAGAGCATGCTGGACAAGAAGATTCCTTCTCCGTCAGCACAGCCGGCAGAAAGCCAGGCAATCCCGAAGACAGCACATGTTGCGATGCTGACTTCACTGGAACACTATGATATTAAGGAATTCCCGATTCCGGAATTGGGAGACGGCGACATCCTTGTAAAAGTAGAAGGATGTGGTATCTGCGGAACAGATGCGCACGAGTTTAAGAGAGATCCGTTCGGACTGATTCCGGTAGCCCTCGGACATGAAGGAACCGGCGAGATCGTCAAGATGGGTAAAAATGTAAAGGCTGACAGCGCGGGAAAACCGCTGAAAGTCGGCGACAAAGTCGTTACATGTATGATCTTCAAGGATGATCCGGATATTGAGATGTTCGACCTGAACAAGAAAAACATCGGCGGCGCTGATGTATACGGACTCCTTCCGGATGACGACATCCATCTGAACGGATGGTTCTCAGATTATATTCTTGTACGTGAGGGATCTTCGATCTTCAATGTAAGCGATCTGGATCTGAAATCACGTATCCTCATCGAGCCATGTGCGGTTCTCGTGCATGCAGTCGAGAGGGCAAAGACAACAGGAATCTTAAGATTCAACAGCAGAGTTGTCGTACAGGGCTGCGGACCGATCGGTCTGATCTGTATCGCGGTTCTCCGCACAATGGGTATTGAGAACATTGTTGCGGTAGACGGAAACCAGCAGAGACTTGACTTCGCTAAGAAGATGGGCGCTGAGACTTCCGTAAACTTTATGGAGCACAAGGGAATCGACGCTCTTGCAGGAGCAGTGAAAGACGCTCTTGGCGGACATCTTGCGGATTTTGCATTCCAGTGTACAGGATCACCGGTTGCGCACTCAAATATCTACAAGTTCATCCGCAACGGCGGAGGCTTATGCGAACTCGGATTCTTCATCAACGGCGGAGACGCTACGATCAATCCGCACTTTGACCTCTGCTCCAAAGAGATCACGCTGGTAGGCTCCTGGGTATACACTCTGAGAGACTATGCGACTACATTTGATTTCCTGAAGAGAGCAAAAGCGATCGGTCTTCCGATGGATGATCTGATCACACACGAATTCCCGCTTGAGGAGATCAATGAGGCCCATCAGACGAATCTTGCACAGAAAGGCCTTAAGATCGCTATCGTAAATAAATAGGTGAATCATTATGGGAGATGCAGTAGGCATGTTGGAAGTTTTCGGGCTGGCCACGGCGTTTGCAGCTGCTGATGCAGGATGCAAGGCGGGCAATGTATGGCTCGAGAAGTTCGACAAAAACAAACCGGCAAATGCAGATGAATTACCCGTACCACTGATTGTCATGGTCAAATTCCGCGGGAGCGTATCCGATGTCACGGCAGCGCTTGAGGCGGCAAAGGCGAGAGCTGAAGAACTGGCGGGCGTTGTGAATGAATATGAGATCGCAAGGCCGACAGAGGATACGGAAAAGATGCTGAAGATCACCGGGCTGGACAAAGGTGAACCACATATTATCAACGAAAAAGATATCGAAGAGATTTAGGAGGAAATGAACAATGGCAATGGCACAGCAGGCATTAGGAATGGTTGAAACAAGAGGACTTACAGCAGCTATCGAGGCTGCAGATGCAATGACAAAGGCAGCAGAGGTAACTTTGGTAGGAACAGAGAAGATCGGAAGCGGACTCGTAACAGTAATGGTACGCGGAGATGTAGGAGCTGTTAAGGCAGCAGTTGAGACAGGCGCTGACGCAGCAGGCAGACTCGGCGAGCTCGTAGCTACACATGTAATCCCGAGACCGCACAATGATGTGGAGAAGATCCTTCCGACGATCTAATCACAGTGAATGAGGAAAGTCTTCAGATCACAGTAAAGGAGCAGTCTCATGGGAAAAGCGTATGGATTCTTTGAGATCCCGAGTGTAACGGCAGCGGTAGTTGCCATTGATATCATGTGCAAGACCGCGGAAGTGCAGCTTGTCACATGGGAGAAAAAACTGGGCGGACGATTGGTCACGATCATCATCCGCGGCGACGTATCCGCTGTCAAGCAGGCCATTGAAGCTGCCGCAGCGAACGGAATCAAAGAGCCTGTCTGCAAGGTTGTGATCCCGAGCCCTCATGAGGAGATACTTAAGATCGTTAACGACAGTGCAAACAGGGTAAGTTAGGAGGCAGTTTGAAATGGCAGAGGAAAAGAAAACAACTACAGCCAAGGCGCCGGCAAAAACTGTACGAAGAGTGAGAAAGACGGCGCAGAAGGCAGAAACAACGGTTCAGGAACAACCGACGATTCAGAAGGAG
>DXCD01000147.1 GCA_019116185.1 Candidatus Mediterraneibacter stercorigallinarum | reverse complement strand
ATGCACAAGAAGAAAGCATTTATCGTAACAGATACATTCCTTTACAAGAACGGATACGCAAAACCGATCGAAGACAAACTGGATGAGATGGGAATCCAGCACACATGCTTCTACGATGTAGCTCCGGACCCGACACTGCAGTGCGCTCAGGAAGGCGTGAAGCAGATGAGATCCTTCGAGCCTGACACGATCATCGCTCTGGGCGGCGGTTCTGCAATGGATGCTGCCAAGATCATGTGGCTTATGTATGAGCATCCGGAAGCAAACTTCGAAGACATGGCAATGGACTTCATGGATATCCGCAAGAGAGTATTCACCTTCCCGAAGATGGGAGAGAAGGCTTACTTCGTAGCAATCCCGACATCTTCAGGTACAGGTTCCGAGGTAACTCCGTTCGCGATCATCACAGACGCTGAGACAGGCGTTAAATGGCCGATCGCTGACTACGCTCTGCTTCCGAACATGGCGATCGTTGACGTTGACAATGCGATGACAGCTCCGAAGGGACTGACAAGCGCGTCAGGTATCGACGTTATGACACACGCGATCGAGGCATATGTATCTATCATGGCAACAGACTACACAGACGGTCTGGCTATGAAGGCTGTGAAGATGGTATTTGACAATCTTCCGTCTGCATACGAGAACGGAGCAAATGATCCGAAGGCACGTGAAGAGATGCACAACGCTTCCTGTATGGCAGGTATGGCATTCGCAAATGCATTCCTCGGCGTGAACCACTCTATGGCTCATAAGCTGGGCGCGTTCCACCATCTGCCGCACGGCGTTGCAAACGCCCTGATTCTGACAGAGGTTATGAGATACAATGCAGCAGAAGTTCCGACAAAGATGGGAACATTCTCACAGTATCAGTATCCGCACGCTCTTCAGAGATACGCAGAGCTCGGACGCTTCGCAGGATGCACAGGAAATACAGATGAAGAAGTATTTGAGAACTTCATCGCAAGACTGGAAGAACTCAAAGATACGATCGGCATCAAGAAGACGATCAAGGATTACGGCATCGACGAGAAATACTTCCTGGATACTCTGGACGACATGTGCGAGCAGGCATTCAACGACCAGTGTACAGGAGCAAACCCGAGATACCCGCTCATCAAAGAAATCAAAGAAATCTACCTCAAATGCTACTACGGTAAATAAAGTACGCGAAAGCAATCCGCAGTGCGCGTAAAAAGAGAGAGCCTCAGGAATCATGCTCGCATGAATTCCTGAGGCTCTCTCCTTTTATGCATAGGGCGTATGCCCGTGAGCGAGATGGAGCAGAGCGGAATCGAGCGGCGCACTGCGGATGGACGGAGCAGCCATGCTCGCATGAATTCCTAAGGCTCTCTCCTTTTACGCATAGGGCGTACGCCCGTGAGCGAGATGGAGCAGAGTGGAATCGAGCGGCGCACTGCGGATGGAGTGCGGACGCCCGTGAGCGGAATCGAGTGATGCGGAATCGAGCGAAGCACTGCGATGGAGTGCGTATGCCCGCGTCAGAAAGTTAAGATTTTATAAAAATTGACAAATAATTAACAATTATATTTGAATAAAAAAGATAGTTAAAAAATGCACAAAATTATCCGCGAGGGGTTACATTGTCCTTTTTGCTGGTGTATAATGACACCATCGATAAGAAAAAGAATTGCATAAATGCAGATCAAGGAGGGCAATACGTATGAAACTGGAAGAGAAAAATATTATTGTGAAGCGTCCTTACAAGACAGTCTACAAATGTGACGACAGTATTGTGAAAGTATTCGCAGAGACTCATCCGAAGTCAGATGTATTCAACGAAGCGCTGATCACCGCTCAGATCGAGGAGACTGGCCTTGAGATCCCGAAAGTAAAGGGTGTCACACAGATCGAAGGAAAATGGGCGATCGAGATCGAGTATAAAGACGGCAAGACTCTGGAAGAGATGATGAATTCTGACAAGAAGAATATCGAGAAGTATATGGAAGATTTTGTGGATTTGCAGCTTCAGGTGCACAGTAAGACATTCCCGCTCCTTAAGGGAATGAAAGACAAACTGTCCCGTCAGATCAACAGCCTGAAAGAAGTGGATGCAACGACAAGATATGAGCTTCTGACCCGCCTTGAAAGCATGCCGAAGCACAACAAGGTATGCCACGGCGATTTCAATCCGAGTAACGTGATCGTAGGAAAGAACGGAAAGATGACTGTAGTTGACTGGGCGCACGCGACACAGGGAAATGCAAGTGCAGACGCGGCTATGACCTATCTTCTGTTCGCGCTGAAAGATCAGGAGACAGCAGATCTCTACCTGAATATCTTCTGCAAGAAGAGCGATACGGCAAGACAGTATGTGCAGCAGTGGCTTCCGATCGTTGCGGCGGCACAGCTTACGAAGGATAATGAATTGGAGAAAGATTTCCTGATGAAGTGGATCGACGTAATCGATTATCAATAGGCAGGAATAACAGCAATAGTCAAGAACAATTCGGAATGTATACATGAAATGAAACAGCCTGCAGGCAGATGTCTGCAGACTGTTTTTACGTCTTTTATAATAAACTGAGTGCCCGCCTTACCAGCTCTGGAAGAAAAGATTTCCTCCGATATTGACTCCGGGCCGGTCCGTGGATCCTGCATACAGGAAGAAGTAGCAGTCGGCAACCGCCGCGAGCCGTGCTCCGTTGACCGCATCCTGCGCAACCCGGAATGAGAGGTCGGTAGGACCGGCTTTCAGCACCGCGTTAAGACGGCCTGTCCACACTGGCTCGAACTGCCCCTGCGCATAAATGACTCCGCTGATCGAGTTCGGGAAGCGGGGGCTTTCCACTCGATTCATGATGACAGTGGCAACTGCCAACAGAGAATCATAATCCTGACGAGCTTCGCACTGCAGGATGGCGGCAAGGAGAGTAATATCGTCCGTGGAAGCATCGATTACTCCGCCGGAAGAGATTGTTTCCTGAGCGGCCTGCCGTGCCGCTTCTTCGGCTTTCGCCTGCTCCAGCCTTGCCTGAACATCCGCAAGATCAGTGGAAGTTGCTTCGGCTCTTGCCTGAAGTTCTGTCCGGCGGGAATTAAGATCCGCCTGAAGCTCTGTGAGAGAGTCCTGCTGGATCTCCAGAGTCTTTTTCTGGTCCCCGATCTGCTGATGGACATCTTTCAGATTGTCAAGGGCGCTTCTGTCGTATTCGCTGAGGTTTTCAATAAAATCAGCTTTGTTTAAGAAGTCCGTCATGTTTTCAGCAGAGAAAAGCATCTCAAGCAGTGTTGCGTTTCCGTGCTCATACATATATTTAATACGGGCTTTCATGTCTTCATATTGTTTATCTTCGTTCTCTTCCGCTTCAGCTAAGGCGTCAGATGTACGTGCGATCTCTCCGTTGAGGATCTCGATCTGCATCTCATTAGTAGAAATTTCCTCGCTCAGTGAGAGGATTTCTTCATTGATGCCCTCCAGTTCATCCTGAAGAGTAGAGGTTTGTCCTTCCAGACTGGAAATGTCATCATCTGCGAAGGAAGGAAAAACTGAAAGTACAATCGCGAGGGAACAGATCAGAGCAGTACCCGACTGGATCCAACGTTTTTTGTAGATTTTCATAACTGCAAATTCCTTTCTCTGTGCAATTGATAAAGCCATTGGGTAACTATTATACTACAAATTGCTTAATTTAGCAAACTCTGATAAAATAATTATCAGAAACGCAATCAAACAGGCGGACCCGCCGGTATGGGCAGAGGCGGGAATGTCTGATAAGCTCAGAGATGGAGAGGGCTGAAACTGCAATGAAATACAAGATAAAAATGATAGGGCTGGATCTGGACGGCACCCTGCTGACGGACCGCAAGATGATCACGCCCCGAACGAGAAAAGTGCTTGAACAGGCAATAAAAGAAGGTGTCGTGGTGCTTGTCGCTACAGGGAGACCGTGGATGGGAGTACCGGAAGAATTAAGAAAGTTTCCGGGAATGAGATACGCCCTTACATCTAACGGGGCAAGGGTGCTGGACGTGCAGAATCAATGTATGGTGGAAGAACATCTCCTGCCTGTCGGATCTGCGAAAAAAACGTTGGAAATCTGCGGGAAATATGATACCCTACAAGAGATATATTTTGACGGCCAGGGCTATGCGCCCGCAGATAAAATGTCACAGGTGGAGCGCTATCACAAAAATCCCAACATGTGGGAATATATGCGCAGGACCCGCATCCCTGTGGAAGATATCCGGGAGCTCCTGGAACGGGAAAACAGAGGTGTTGACAAGGTCCAGGCGCTGTTCGCTGATATGGACGAGCGGCAGAAGGCGTGGGAAGAGATGGCGAAAGAGCGGGACCTGGAGCTTGTAGGATCGCTGAAGTATAACATAGAAATAAACGCGGCGGGGGTAAATAAAGGGACGGGTCTTGTGAACCTGGGAAGAAAGCTCGGGATCAGGCGCGAAGAGATCATGGCGTGCGGCGACGGAGACAATGATACGGTTATGCTCCGCGAAGTCGGATTCGGCGTTGCCATGGGAAATGCGGAAGAGCAGGTAAAGGAGGCAGCCGATTATATCACGCTGACAAATGAGGAGGAAGGCGTGGCTGAAGCAATAGAAAGATTTGTTCTCAGAGGAGGAGAAAGCGTATGTTAGAGATATTAAAGACAATTATATTCGGAATTGTGGAAGGAATCACAGAATGGCTGCCCATCAGCAGCACCGGACATCTGATCCTTCTGAACGAATTCCTCAAACTGGATCAGGGGGATGCTTTCTTTGAAATGTTTGAGGTCGTGATCCAGCTTGGCGCGATCCTGGCAGTAGTGGTGATCTATTTCCACAAACTGAATCCATTTTCCCCGAAAAAAACTCAGAAGCAGAAGATGCTCACATGGCAGATGTGGATCAAGGTGCTGATCGGGTCCGTGCCGGCAGCTGTTATCGGGCTTCTGTTAAATGACTGGATCGACGAGAAATTGTACCACTGGTACGTGGTGGCGGCAATGCTTATTGTCTATGGAATTCTCTTCATTATAATAGAGAATTATCAGAAGGGAAAAGAACCGAAGGTGACGAAGATCTCTCAGCTCAGCATACCGATGCTGCTCATTATCGGAGTGTTCCAGATGCTGGCAATGATACCCGGCACGTCCCGCTCGGGAGCGACAATTGTAGGAGCGCTTATGCTCGGGGTATCCAGAGGCGTGGCGGCAGAATTCACATTCTTCCTGGCCATACCGGTTATGTTCGGGGCGAGCGCGCTGAAGCTGTTCAAGTTCGGATTTAACTTTACGGGGATGCAGGCGGCGATCCTGATTGTCGGCATGGCGGTATCTTTCGTGGTGTCCGTCGTTGCGATTAAGTTCCTTCTTAAATATATTAAAAATCATGATTTCAAAGTGTTCGGATACTATCGGATCGTCCTTGGCGTGATCGTGTTCCTGTACTTTGGCATCACTACACTGCTCGCATAAAGATAAGCAGCCGGGAATAAAACCTGTCGGGAGTGGGCATAAAAACTCAAAGTATGCATAAAAACTTGAAAACAGGCTTGTATTTTGCGGGGAATGTGCTAGAATTTATAAGGATAATTTGTATGATTATGCACAATGAGAATCAGATGGAGGAATGAAAGATGAAAAAGTTATTAGCAGCAGCTTTAAGTGTTGTTCTTGCTGCAGGTCTGCTTGCAGGATGCGGAAGCAAAGACAGCGACGCGGGAAGCAGCAAAAAGACAGCTGAGGTGATCGATGTTGACCTGACGGACGAGGAATATGCGTTCGGCGTTGACAAGAGCCAGCCGGAGCTCCTGGAACAGGTAAATACATTTATCAGCAAGATCAAAGAGGATGGCACTCTGGACGAGATCTTTGACAAATACTTTGGCGGCGGGGAGCCGACACCGGTTGAATCCGCTGCGCTTGACGAGTCAAAAGACCAGCTTGTAGTTGCCACAAACGCGGCATTCGAGCCATTCGAATATATGCAGGGTGACGCATATGTGGGAATCGATATGGAGATCTCGGCTCTTCTTGCAGAGGAGCTGGGACAGGAACTTGTGATCCAGAACATGGACTTT
>DXCD01000146.1 GCA_019116185.1 Candidatus Mediterraneibacter stercorigallinarum | reverse complement strand
AACTCCTGTGTCCCGATAAGCAGATGCATCCCCATCATCATGTAGAGATGGCTGATCAGCTCGCCCGGATAATACCGCTCGCTCTGAAGCTTGAAAAAACGCATCAGCTCTCTTCTCGTCTCATTCTCGATCCGTATGGCATTTTTCAATTGTTCCTCGTCAAATGGTTTCCCAAACCGCCTCTCAAGCTCTGCCGTAAATTCCTTTAACTGCTCAGCCAGGTAGTCCACTGACGCCTCGTCATCCCGGTACGGGACATCAAGAAATGTGAAGGGAACCCCTTTCTTCTTCTCCAGATACCGGAATGTATTCAAGTTCCCGTCACATGAGAGCGAAGTTGTCACCGCATACTCCGGAACCGGCACCGCACCGCTGTCGATCGCGCCTACGAACGTCTTGTGGTAAGAGCACAGCGTAGGCGCGATCCCTGTATTCTGTGCATAGTCAATAAAAAAGTCCTCAAGATGATACCCGCTGAAATAACAGGAAAGACACTCAATGGAAAGTGTATTCAGCCCGAAGCATCCTATGATCTCACAGGGTGAAAAGATATTCCCCCACACATAGCTGTCCGGCCGGCCCAGTGAATCCGCCACAAAAGACATCATCATGGCTTCCAGCTTCTGATAGCCCTTGGAAATCCCCTTTTTCGGGAGCAGCTTCGTGCGGAGCTTGTTCAGTTTAAACCCAAGCAGCATCTGATCCCAGCTCTCGCCGGGATGCGCCTCTGTCTGTTCCTTCACATGATCAATATATTTATCTGCGATCCACATATGATTCCCTCCATATTTTGTTTCCGCCGGATTAGGCGAACCGTGCAGACTGAAAAGATTATATCAGTCTTTCAATTAAAAAGAGTCTGGGAAATTTTACATTTTCCAGACTTTTTATAGGGCGCAGCCCTGATCTATCCCGGTACATTATAATCTATAATGATACGTTTCGTCTATATTCTTTGTATCAAATTATCTCCGAAGATATCATTCGCAATGGCTGCCCTCTTTGATTTTCTTTCGGATAATCTCCATATTCTGGTCCAGTTCATAGCAGGTATCCGCTTGGTTTCGGATTCTTGATATAATCCTTTTCCTGGATCAGCCGGATATCGTCCTGCGCCAGTATACAGCGTTTCACAAGATATACATCCTCCGGGAAAGCGCAGATCACCCGAAGTCCTGCCACATCCCATATATTTTTTTCAATCGATTCCAGGGTCAGGGGAAGGCCCTTCCGCTTCAGCTTCCGCATGATCCCGGCATTAGACTTTACTCTGGACTGGATCGATTCGATAGGATTTTTATCATATTCAAGAGAAAACTCTTTATTTAACACTTTGAGCTTTGTCTCGATCTCCATTACCGCGCACTCATAATAAGTGATCAGCTTGCGGAATTCCAGAGTCTCATCCTCCCAGCCCGATTCAAGTTCATTCAACTACAGTTCTCTTAATTCCTTTTTTATCATAGAAACACCCCTGACAATCTTTCAGCCTGTACCCTGCAGTTCTAGGCGGTTTTAAATTTTCTCAAAGTCTTCTTGAACTGAACGGCAAACAGGATTGCCGTAAATGTCACTGCGACCAAGTCCGCGATCGGTTCTGCCAGATATACAGCCATTGTCTGATTCGATCTTATGATCTGCGGCAGAAGATAGATCAGGGGGATCAAAAGAACGAACTTTCTCATCACGGCAACAACAATTGATTCTGTTGCTTTTCCAAGCGCGTTAAAGGTCATCTGGCATGCCATCTGTATTCCCATCAGGCACATTGAACCCATATAAATACGGAGCGCTGTCTTCGTATAATCCATCAGCTGCGCGTCAGATGTAAACATCGCCGCGAATCCTCCCGGAAACAGCATAACCAGAACCCACAGCAGCGCAGAATACCCCAGGCTGACTTTCAGCAGCAGCTTAAATGCCGCCCGCACTCTTCCCGCGTCTCCTGCTCCGTAATTATAGCTGATGATCGGCTGGGCTCCCTGCCCCAGTCCCTGAAGGGGAAGCATCGCAAACTGCATGACGCTTGTAAGGATCGTCATCGCGCCGACGGCAATATCCCCGCCGTATTTCTGCAGCGAACTGTTAAAGCATACAGAGATCACACTCTCACTCGCCTGCATGATAAAGGTTGCAACACCAAGAGCCAGGCAGGGAAGTATAATCTTTGGCGTAAGTCCGAGATTCGTTTTCTTTATTCTGAGGTAAGTCTTCCTGCCGCACAGGAAGCTGACCACCCAGATACAGGAGAGCGCCTGCGAAATGATCGTTGCAAGAGCAGCCCCGCGCACATCCATATCAAGGCCGAAGATAAAGATCGGGTCCAGGATAATATTGGAAACCGCGCCGATCAGTACCGAGAGCATTCCTGTCTTTGCGAACCCCTGTGCGGTGATAAATGCGTTCATCCCGAGCGTAAGCTCCACAAAGATTGTTCCCAGGGCATAAATATTCATATAATTTACACCATATCCAATCGTGTTTTCACTGGCGCCGAAAGCCATAAGGAGATCTCTGTTCCAAATCAGTAGCACAGCGGTAAGTATAACGGAGATAATAATCTGCAGTACGAAGCAGTTTCCGAGTGTCTTTTCCGCTGATTCCTTATCTTTCTTTCCCATGAAGATCGATGCCCTGGGCGCTCCGCCGTACCCGACCAAAGCCGCGAAAGCGGAAACGATCATGATCAGGGGCATGCACACTCCCACGCCTGTAAGCGCGGTGGCTCCGATACCCGGAATATGTCCGATATAGATCCTGTCTACAATATTGTACAGCATATTGATCAGCTGTGCAGCCACTGTCGGCAGCGCCAGCTTAAGGAGCAGTTTTCCCAAAGGTTCTGTCCGCAGGAATTCCTTGTCTTCATTCTCCCCTGATCCCGCGTTTCCCTTTTCCTGTATTTCTGTCTGATTCTGCGCTGTCTGTTTCATGCTTTTTCCCTTCCTTCCATTGCCCGCTTTGTATTCTCAAACAGCCTGTTAAAGAGTTTCCTGTGCAGTTCCTGTTCATCTTTCGTGAAGCCCTCCAGGATTGTATTCAGAAATTCTTCTCTCACTTCATCAATACTCTCCGTCACCGGTCCCGCCTCAGGTTTCAGTCTCAAATGGATCTTTCTCCGGTCTTCCCTGTCCGGTATCCTCTCCAAAAGCGATTTCTGTATCAGTGATTCCACTGCCTTTGATACAGCTCCCTTGGAAAGCATCCTTAATTCTACGATATCAGCCGCTGTATCCTTAGACGGATTATTCTGCAAAAAGCTGATGATATCAGCCTCAATGAGCGTAAGCTCATGCTCTGTGCAGACCTTTTTCAGCATCTTATCATAGAGGCGGAACAGACTTC
>DXCD01000145.1 GCA_019116185.1 Candidatus Mediterraneibacter stercorigallinarum | reverse complement strand
TGGATGCCTGAGGCGGAGCCGAATCGTCCACTGTTCAATTGTTTTTAGCCGTGCTTCCTGCCTTTGTAGACTTTCCCGGATTACGGATCAGGAACCGAAGCCACACATCCGCCCTCTGCGAATACGTCTTGAAAAACCCCCGCTGTTTCCGGATGATTTACTCTAGCAAAGGTTCCCCGGCAAATCCAGATTTCTACTCATAGCGCACCATCTCTCTTTTGAGTCTCTGCATGATTTTTTTCTCAAGCCGCGAGATATAGGACTGTGATATTCCCAGCAGATCTGCCACTTCTTTCTGAGTCTTTTCGTGTCCTTCCGGGTTATCCAGCCCGAATCGCATACGCACGATCATTTTTTCCCGGCTGCTCAGCTTATTCAGGGCGCGTACAAGAAGTTTACGCTCTGCCTCGTTCTCAAGATCTCTGTATATAGTGTCTTCATCTGTCCCGAGAATATCCGAAAGGAGCAGTTCATTTCCATCCCAGTCCACATTGAGGGGCTCATCAATGGATACTTCCAGTTTTGTCTTACTGTTTCTTCTCAGATACATCAGAATCTCATTTTCTATACAACGTGACGCATAAGTGGCAAGCTTGATCTTCTTGGTGGGATTAAAGGTGTTGATCGCCTTGATCAGCCCGATTGTCCCAATCGAGATCAGATCTTCCACCCCCACACCCGTGTTATCGAATTTTTTTGCAATGTATACTACCAGGCGGAGATTATGCTCAATCAGGGTCTTTTTCGCCTCTTCGGCACGTTCCGTCCCCAGCTCCTGTATCACCTCTTTCTCATGTGCTCCTTCTAGCGGCGGAGGAAGAACCTCTGTGCCCCCTATGTAATGGATCTCTCTTCCACTTCCGAATATCAGACTTTTGATATCCGGCATTACCCGCAGTTTAAACTGCTGCGGAACAGCTACTTTTACGAACATTTTATCTCCTCCTCTATTTGTTGATTTACGCAAAACAGCAGTCCTTCGGGCAGCTGCTTATCTGACAGACCGGTGCATGTTTATAAGATATCGTGCTTACGATGAGAATATCTCCGGATTCAAAATGATCTCATATTCTTTCTTACCGGAAAGGATCTCCTCCCCTATCCCGAGCAGCGGATTTTGTATCCATCTTTCTTCTCCTGCCCTGCCTGTGTGCACACACATTTTCTCGATCCGGAACACTTTCATGACCTGATCGCCGCTGACACAGTGATAGGGGATCATATGAAATCCTCTCTCCGCCTCCGGCAGCTCTGTAATCTCATGAAGGAATTCAGGATCCAGGACATTCACCGGATCCCCTGTAACGAAATCTCGCAATTGATTCCCCGTATCCCAGAGTGCATTTGCTGTCTTCTCGCCCTTTTCCGTGTACAATGTCACCCGAAAGATCTCTTTCTTCCGCTTCAAAATATGCGCCATAAGCTTCCACAGCTTCAGAAAGAAAAGATATGCCCCAAAAGCAATGCAGTAGAACATGCTGATAAAACGCATATAAGGCCTGAACATCAGCATGATGCCTCCCATGAAAGCTGACACGGCATATAGAAGGATGAATGCCTTCGCGAACTGTGAAGCGCTCCTGATCTTAAGGCCCGTGAGTATCATAACGCTATTTATTACGACATGAAAAAGAACAAGTTTTACCGGTCCCGGCAAGGGAGCGGCCACCGCTGCACAAGTCAGCAGGCTTCCGAGTGCCCCGCATAGAAAAAGGCGCCCGCGCGCTCTGCCGCATTTCAGAATATGGTCAAGCGCCAGGAGAAGCAGGCTGTCCATCATGAGATTCTCCAGGAAAAAAACATCTATGTACAGCTCATGATACATATCCCACCTTCTTTCCCCTGAAAACCGATCCGGGTATCATTATATCTCTCTTGTAAGTTGAAATTTGTCAGATGGTGACAGATGTGAAAAAATATGTTTCGACATTTAAATTATGAAAAAACTGTGAAGGGGGTCAGACCCCTATGAGTAGAGTTTTCAGAATTTTCTCCTTATAGGGGTCTGACCCCCTTATAAAAAACAGGCGCTACAATTCTGTATCGCCTGTTTCTCATCTTCGTTCTTATATTCTACTGTAACTTGTCCCTCTATTTCTTAAAGAAATCCGGAATCTTGATGGACTGCTCTTTTACATTGCTGGACGGAGTCCTCGGCTGCAGTGTAGGCATAGTACCACCCTGCGGTCTTGCAGCTGTCCTGCTGTTTTCCTTATCCAGGCGGTTTCTCACCGGAGAATCCCCTGACGGAAGGATAGAACCTACCTTCTGCTGTCCTTCCAGCCTTGCTTTCAGCTTGGAAGCGCTGCCGCCTACATTATGTAAGCCTGTGGCAATAACTGTGATTGTACATTCATCTGATTTCGCGTCATCGTACATTGCACCAAAGATAATGCTTGCGCTTTCGCCTGCCAGCTCCTGTACATAATCAGCCGCATCTGATGCATCCATAAGAGTGATATCACCGGATACATTGACAATAACATTCGATGCGCCCTGGATCGTTGTCTCAAGCAGCGGGCTTGCAACCGCCTCTTTAACCGCCTCGAGAGCCTTGTCATCCCCACGTCCGGAACCGATTCCGATATGAGCGATACCCTTGTCCTTCATGACAGTCTGGATATCTGCAAAGTCAAGGTTGATCAGTGACGGAACGTTGATCAGGTCTGTGATACCCTGGATACCCTGCTGAAGGACTTCATCTGCCTTCTTCAGCGCCTCCGGCATCGTTGTGCGTCTGTCAACGACTTCAAGAAGCTTATCATTCGGGATCACGATGATTGTATCAACATTTTCTTTTAATTTATCAATTCCGGTAAGTGCATTCTGCATTCTCGTCTTAGATTCAAAACGGAACGGCTTTGTCACGACTCCGACTGTCAGAGCTCCCTGCTCTTTTGCAATACGCGCGATCACCGGAGCTGCTCCCGTACCTGTTCCGCCTCCCATGCCGCAGGTCACGAATACCATGTCCGCTCCCTTTAATGCTGCTGAGATCTCTTCTGAACTTTCCTCTGCTGCTTTCTCTCCTACCTCAGGCTGTGCTCCCGCGCCAAGCCCTTTTGTAAGCTTCTCGCCGATCTGCATCAGTGTCGGCGCCTTACAAAGCTGCAATGCCTGCTTATCTGTATTTACTGCGATAAATTCCACGCCCGCGATCTGCTCGTCAATCATACGGTTCACAGCGTTATTTCCGCCGCCGCCCACTCCGACAACAATTATTCTTGCGGCCGCTTCTGATTCGTTGGTTTTAATTTCTAACAAGAGTATTTCCTCCTTTGTCGTCTTATTAATTTCTTATACAACCCTTTTATTGAACGATAGAATCCAATAAATATATAATAAAGTCTTTTCCGTAAATAATCAATAGATTTTTCTTATTTTTCTGATATTTTTACACTATTGATTATAGGTTTGTACACGCGCCGAAATTGACATAAACTGCTGTTTTCCTAATATTATGCTGATGGAACAAACCGAATTGATTCTGACTCGGAATCATAGTTTTCAAGATGCAGTGTTCCGGCTGTATCAGGATATAATTCTGCCAGTTTGTCAAGAATCGGCTGAACCTGCTGCAGCTTCTCCTCATAATTTCCGCTCCCGAGGATCACCTCCACGATCCCGAAATAAATCCGGATATTTCCGTCCGGACAGGACATCCGGTCAGGTGTCAGGTTATATTTTTTCAAATTTTTTGAAACTTCCACAATTTTTTCAAAAATACTGTCATCTTCAACAGGCAGCTTTTTCCCCAGCTCCACTTTCGCAGTATCAAAGCTGAGCCCTTCAATATAAGGAGTTCCCTCGATCAGCCTGTTTGTCCTTAATAGCGCAGTCCCTTCCCCGTCAAAATACAGATATACCCCATCATAATCCACGTATCCTGCCATTTCTTTTTCTTTTACCGTCACTCTGACCGTCCACGGATTCTTCAGAGAAATATTCATACTCTCCACTCCTGACGGAAGATCTGCATCTGTAAAATTGTATTTTGCCAGAATATATAATGTATTTACAGACAATTTGTCATTTTGTATCCAAGTGGTGATCGTGTTGTCACCGTAATAAGAGTTTCCCTCCACCTCAAAGGAGCGCGTCTGAAACAGCAGCACAGCCACAGCCGCCAGCGCAGTAAGCGCCAGGATGATCCAGACTATGATCAGCCCTGCCCTTCTCTTTTTGTGCCTTTTCTTTTTCATCCAAATGCCTCCTTCTGCATTTCCGCCCAGGCGCGCCATCCGCAAAACCGCACTCCGTGCTTGCCGCACCTGACGCTGCTGTTTTGCTCATATACAGGCGCTCGCCCCATGTATATGTCATTCTATCAAACTTGATACGCTGAGCACAAGCCCCATTTCCAGGAGAAGGAACATAACAGATGTCCCTCCGTAACTGATAAACGGCAGCGTGATACCTGTATTGGGGATAGAATTGGTCACGACCGCGATATTTAAAATCACCTGGATCATCATATGGGCCAGAGCCCCTGATGCGATCAGCGCCCCCAGAAGATCCGGGGTTTTCGTGGCAATCACAAACAGCCTCCATATGAGGATCAGAAACAAAAAAATTATGATCCCTGCCCCCACAAGCCCCAGTTCTTCACAGATAATGGAAAAGATCATATCATTCTGCGCTTCCGGGAGGAATCCAAGCTTCTGCACACTGTTCCCCAGCCCCCTGCCGAAGAGGCCGCCGCTCCCGATGGCATAGAGACCCTGGAGCGTCTGATAGCCTTTCTCGTATTTTTCCGGATGCTGCCAGATTGCGATCCGTTCCAGGCGATAACTCTCCATGGCAAGGAACACTGCCATAAATGCAATTCCGGCGCTGCCCATCCATATAAACTGAGAATATTTTGGACTTGCCACAAAGATAATGACCACAGCAATGCCCAGAATGATGATGGCGGTGCTCAAATTGCTCGCCCCCACCAGTCCGGCTACAGGAAGCACCGGCAGCATCATAAGTACAAGTGTCCTGAACTTGTGCATCTTCCGGACATTTTTGCTCACCAGCCACGCAAGGAATAGAATGACCGCCACCTTGGCGAACTCTGAGGGCTGAAAAGAAACCGGGCCCAAAGACAGCCATCTTTTGGACCCGTTATATTCATCGCCAAAGAGCATTACCGCCACAGAGAGCGCGATTGCCATAAGGTATCCCGGGACTGCCAGGGGCAGCCATTTATGGTAATCGATCCGCGCGATGATGACCATGCCGAGCAGTCCGAGAAGAGTGGCAAATCCCTGTTTCTTCAGATAATACAGAGAATCATGGAACTTCACTCTTCCGTTATAGGCGCTGGTACTGTAAAGCACTACAAGCCCGATCACTACAAGGATCAGGATCACTGCCAGCAGCGTCTCATCATACTTTCTCTTCCTTTTGGAACGCTCCAATAAACTCCACTCCCTACAGCTGTTTTACAAGTTCTTTGAATTTATCTCCGCGTTCCTCGTAATTTTTAAACATTCCCCAGCTTGCACATGCGGGCGAAAGAAGCACCGCGTCCCCGGGCTGCGCATATTCCACACATTTCCCGAAGGCTTCCTCAAACGTATCAGCCATCACAATATCCGTGAAGCCAAGCCGCTCTGCCGTCTCGGCGATCTTTTCCCGGGTAGCCCCGATCAGGACCAGCTTTTTCACCTTTCCGTCAAAGGCCCGGATCCATTCATCATAGGACGACTCCTTATCATACCCTCCGCCGATAAGCACGGTCGGACGGTTCATAGCCCGGATCCCCCGGATTGCAGCATCCGGATTTGTGCCCTTAGAGTCATTATAATAGGCGACCCCGTCTTTCTCTGCCACGAACTCGATCCGGTGTTCTACCCCGGCGAATTCTTTTAACGTCCTGCGTATGATGTCCATGGGCGTGCCATAGGCATAAGCCATTGCCACTGCTGCCATCGCGTTCTCATAGTTATGTGTTCCAAGGATCTGGAGCTCGCTGACATCACAGACCGGAATCGTCTCATCTGCCGCGCACACAATAACAGTCCCATCCAGGTACACACCTCTTTTAAGTTTACGCCGGCTGCTGAAATATAGAACATCCGCAGATACCTTTTCTCCGAATTCACGAAGCACTGTATCTTCATAATTGAGCACACAGACATCCTCTTTTGTCTGATTCTCCGCAATTCTCTCTTTCGCTTCAATATACGCTTCCATCGTATGATGGCGGTTCAAATGATCCGGAGTGATATTCAGGATGGCGCTGACCTTGGGACGGAAAGTATGTACTGTCTCCAGCTGGAAGCTGCTCATCTCCGCCACGATCACTGAATCCTCTGTTGTCTCAGGCACAATGCTTGTGTAAGGATTTCCGATATTTCCCACGACAAAGGAACTCTCCTTCCAATTCGCCATGATCTGACCGAGCAGCGCTGTTGTTGTCGTCTTTCCGTTTGTTCCCGTGATGGCAAGGACATCGCCTTTCCCCAGTACATAAGCGAGCTCGATCTCGCCCCAGACAGGGATTCCTGCTTCCCTCATCTTGTCCACGACCGGAAGATCCGTGGGCACTCCCGGGCTCATAACAGACAGCGAAATCTCACCAAGAAGCTCCTCCGGGAAATCTCCCAGCACAACCCGGAGCTGATCTTTATCTGAGCCCGCCTCTGCAGCAGACGCCTTGCTCCCGGACCGGGCGGCCTTGATTTTTCTCACAATTTCGTCCGCGTTCAGGTTTTCGTTTCCATCGTACAGAATCACTTGTGCATTTTCCCGCAGCAGGAGACATGCTGCCGCCTCGCCGCTGATCCCCGAGCCAAATACAAGTACTTTTTTCCCTTTCATATCCATTGTACTATACCCCCATTAACGCAATCAGACAGAGAAGCGCCGTGATGATGGAAAAAACGGCAACCACTCTTGTCTCCGACCATCCGCAAAGCTCAAAATGATGATGGATCGGCGCCATCTTAAATATTCTCTTCCCGCCGGTTTTCTTAAAATAAGTAACCTGGATCATGACAGAAGCCACTTCTACCAGATAGATAAAACCGACGATGATGATAAACAGCGGCATCTGAAGCATATAAGCCGTGCCTGCCACAAATCCGCCGAGCGCAAGCGAGCCGGTATCTCCCATGAACACGCTTGCCGGATACACATTAAACAGCAGGAATCCGAGCAGCGCCCCGACCACTGCACAGGTGACCGGCTCGATGCCGCTCTTAGTCCCGATTGCAACCACTGTAAAAAATGTAGCCACAAGAACTGTTACGCTGGATGCAAGACCATCCAGTCCGTCCGTAAAGTTCGTGCCGTTGACCGTTCCGATCACCGCCACGAACAGGACCGGGACAGCCACCCAGCCGAGATCCAGATAATACCCGTTTGAAAACGGCACCAGCATAGTCAATGGTATATCCGCAACCTTCACCAGATAGAACGCGAATATCGCTGTGACAATGATCTGGAGCGCCATCTTCTGCATAGGCATCAGTCCGTCAGAGCGCTTCAGGACTACTTTCAGATAGTCATCCAGAAATCCGATCAGACCGAAAGCAACCGTCAGGAAAAGGATCGGAATGATCTTCGGATAGTCCTTCACATAGAACAGAGAAGTGACAATCACCGAAATAAGGATGATGATGCCGCCCATGGTCGGCGTGCCCGCTTTCTTTAAGTGGGACTGCACTCCTTCCACCCTCTCTGTCTGTCTCATCTTCAATTTTCTCAAAAAAGGAATGACCACCGGTCCCAGCACAAGACTTATGGCAAACGATACCAGCACCGGTATCACTACATGACTACTCATAAATCCACCTCTTTATCTCTTTCGTTTCTTAACTTGTTTAGTATAAACCATGACTTACTTTTTTTCAATCCCGAGATAGGGAAGCACATTGTCATAAATGCTCTTGAGCACGGGCGCCGCGATCGTCCCTCCATAATAAACGCCCTGAGGATCGTGTATGATAACCATGCCCAGGACCTGGGGATCATCCGCGGGCGCAAAACCGAGGAAAGATGAAATGTACTTATTGGCGCTTCTCGGAAGCGTCTGGGAAGTCGCAGTCTTTCCTCCGATAGAATATCCTTCCAGATAAGCATTCTTCCCCGATCCTTCGGAGACAACACTCTCCAGCAGCATCTGCATTATCTCAGATGTTTCTTCGGAGACAATGCCGGATTCTGCTTCATACTCAAATTCTTTCACCAGCTTTCCATTCTCGTCAAGGATCGCCGTTCCTACATGAGGCGTCACTCTGTTTCCTCCGTTTATAATCGAACTGACTGTCACCGCCATCTGGATCGGCGTGACCTGGAAGGACTGCCCGAATGTCATGGTCGCCAGTTCCACGGTCCCGATATCTTCTTTCTTATGCATGATCGTCCCAGCCTCGCCCGGAAGGTCGATATTGGTCAGCTTCATCAGTCCGAAATCTTCAAAGTATTCATAGAACCGGTCCGCTCCCAGCCGCAGGCCGATATCCATAAATACCGGGTTGCATGAGTTCTGTATTCCCTGCACAAAAGTCTCCTGCCCGTGTCCCCCCACCTTATGGCAGCGGATCTTGCGGTCTTCCACGATCCGGTATCCGGGGCAGAAAAAGGTGTCGTCCAGGGAGACCACACCTTCTTCCAGGCATGCAGAGGAGGTAATGATCTTAAACACGGACCCCGGCTCATACGTGTCATTGATACAGCGGTTTCTCCACATCTGGTTGAGCGCGTCCTGGAGCTCTTCATCGGTAAGAGACGATTCATCCGCTCCTGTATTCAGCTCATACGGCTCGTTCAGGTTAAATTCCGGCACATTGACCATGGCGTAGATTTCCCCGTTCTGCGGGTTCATAAGAAGGATAGACACTGCCTCCGCCTGCTTTTCCTCCATCACCTTCATGGCTGCCTGCTCGCAGTAGGCCTGGATATTATAATCCAGGCTGACCTGAAGCGTCTCGCCTGCCACGGGTTCGATCCGGTCTTCCGCCACTCCCTCCAGCTCCACGCCCCTGGCGTCGGTCACTGTAAGGATCGTGCCGTTTGTTCCTTTTAAATACTCCTCATATTTCACTTCCAGCCCTATTATCCCCTGATTGTCTCCGCCGGTAAATCCCAGCACCCTTGAAGCAAGCTCGTCAAACGGATAATACCGCTTATAATCCTCATCCACCTTTACGCCCGCAAGGTCATATCCTCGGATCCTGTCGCCGGTCTCCTTATCCACATTAGTCTTGATCTTCTCCATGGAAGATACTTTTTCTACTTTTTTTCTCACCTCAGCCTCGCTGAGCCCAAGCTCTCTGCCGAGCACGGAAATCACTTCCTCCGGTTCTTCCAGCTGACTGTGAATCACCGAGATCGTACACACGGTCCGGTTCGTGGCGAGCACCACGCCGTTGCGGTCTACGATCTCCCCGCGGGCTGCCTTGATCTCGCGCTCCCTTTCATGCAGGTCCTGAGCAAGTTCCTGGTAATACTCTGCGTCAAACACCATCAGATAGATCAGTCTTCCGATTAAAGCAGCAAGAATCAGCGCCGCGCAGAGAAAGACGATCATGATTTTCTTTTTATTGTATGTCTTATTCTTCATATTATAAAAACCATGCAAAAGATGTTGTTACAGCTTATTACATCTTCTGCATGGTTATTCCCGTTTCTGCCACTGTCATTATTCCGGCAAAAGTCACTCTGCTGATTCGCCCGTGGCCCAGTCGTCCAGATCCGGGCTGTAATTCTCATCTACATATGAGCCGTCCGGGTTATTATAAGTATCCTCATAATTCTCGTCATAATCTGTGTACTGTGTATCACCGAAATTCTGTCCCTCTGTCTGGACACTCCCGCCGCTTTCGGCAATGGTTGTGATCCCCAGATAGGGGAAGGCTTCCTCCATGATCTGCTTTGCAAGGCCGAGGACCAGCCCGCTGTCGCCCGCCGAATCATTCCGCGCCTCGTCGATCACTACATAAATCAGGACTTCCGGATTCTCCTGCGGAGCATACCCGATATAAGAGAGGAGATATTTACCGTTGCCGCGGGGCAGCTTCTCAGCAGTCCCGGTCTTTGCACCGATATCATAACCTTCCACCTGGGCCCGCTGACCTGTCCCATAGTCCATTGTCGCCTTCAGATAAGTCTTCAGCATATTCGATGTCTCTGCTGATATCGTTTTCCTAAGAAGCACCGGGTCTTTAGTCTCGATGACATTACCATTTTCATCCTGGATCTGTTTCACTATATGAGGCTCATAGTAATATCCGCCGTTAATAAGTGAGCAGAATGCCGACGCCATCTGGGTCATCGTTACATTAAAGTTCTGCCCGAACGAGTTGCTGGCAAGGTCTACTTCCGTCATATTCTCTACTGTGTAAAGAAGCCCTGCGGTGGAGGCTTCTCCCGGCAGATCAATGCCTGTATATTCTCCGAAGCCGAAAATATGCTGGTATCTGGTAAAATTATCCGCCCCGATGGCTGCCGCCATGTCCATTAATGCCACATTACAGGAATTTGCTATGGCGTCCTGTATCGTCTCAGTCCCGTGCCCTTCTCTGTAATGGCAGCCGATCTGCCATCCCATCACTGTCTTTGAACCGCTGCAGTAATACGTCTCATTTCCGGTGAGCGCCCCGGTCTCCAGCCCTGCTGCCACTGTAAACGGCTTTGCCGTAGAGCCCGGTTCAAATGCATCACTCACGCAGAAGTTACGCCAGAGGGCATTCAGGGCTGCTGCTTCCTTCTCCTCGTCTGTCATCTCTGCCCAGACCTGCTCCTCGTAGAGTTCAGACACCTCCTGTATCTTCTCTGCCCACGCTGCTTCTGAATAGATTTGAGAAGTATTCCTCGGATCATTCAGGTCAAAATTCGGATAAGATGCTTCTGCCAGGATCTCCCCCGTATTCGGGTTCATAATAATGACTGCTGTATTTTTACTCCCCAGTTCTCCCTCTCCTGCGTGTGCCTGGTTAAATTCCAGGATCGCGTCCTCCACAATATTCTGGAGGGTCACATCAATAGTCGATACAACCGTATTACCATTTTTGGCCGGTTTAACCGTCCGCTCCACAGAAGACTCAGAATCAAAATATCCATATTCTCTTCCATCCGTTCCATTAAGCACGTCATTGTATGCATTTTCAATGCCGATCGCCCCGAGATTTCCATCATAGGTGAAGCCGATCACATCACTTGCCATGCTGCCATACGGATAAGACCTTGTATAGTCTTCCTCGAGCCAGATCCCCATTACATTGGGATAATTTTCATCATCTTCATCGATCTCATTGAATTTCTGCGCTGTCTCATAGTCGATTCCCTGGGCAAGGATCTCATACTGACTGTTCGGGTCCTCCTCGATCAGCGTGTCAACAACGCCGCCTTCGATCCCGAAGCATTCCTTGAGCACCTCTTTGGTCGGTTCGATATACTCATCTTTGTCTGTCATCATATTTACATCCAGAATCACATTGTACACACGCTCGCTGGTCGCGATCTTGGTGCCATTGCGGTCCACGATGTCCCCGCGCTTAAAGGCAATCACCCGGCTGTTATAATTCTGCTGGTCCAGGACAGCTTTTGTATATCTGTTTCCATTGGTAACATTAATATATGTGATTCTCCCTATAAGAACAACAAAAGCCAGTATCACTGCCATAAATAGCATTACCAGCTTCCGTTGCATCCTGAGCGGGAATTTTTTTGTCAAAAATTCAAATCTGCTCTTTTTTCTTTTTCTTTCTGCCATATCATATTATCCTTATCTTGATGCGTCGCTTGACTTGGCGAGCACACCGCTCTCCGGAATGTCACTGTACTGCTTCACATATTCTCCGGAAGGACTCTCATACTCCACTACCGTCCCTTCTGAAGCATATACCATTCCCATTTCATTCATCGCGCGTTCTTTCACTGTGTCCAGATTCACAGAATCCGCGGCTGAATTATAAGCTGTATTATTTGCCTCTGTCATGTCTGCGAGCTGCTCCTGCATCGCGGTCACATTCTCGGACCTGCTGACAACCTCTGACTGAAGATTCAAATACAGCATGCACACCAGTACCGCACAGACTGCCGCTGCCGTAAGAAAAGCCGCATAGGCAGGACTGATGCTCATCGCGCGATGTCTGTTCTTTGCCACCTGCCTGCTCATCTGCTTTGGCTGCTTCGGACGTGCTTCCGGCGTTTTCTTCGGAATAGGTTCCGTCTGACGTACAGCATTTCCGTACACATAGAACTGACCGTAGCCATTTCTCCTAAGCTCCGCTGTTCTTCTATTATGTGTGCCGTATCTTGCTGCCATGACGAATGCCCCTTTCCTGATTCTCCCTGCCGGGCTCTCCCCTTCCCGGAGGAAAATAAATATTTTAAACTACTCCCTGTTACGCCCGTTCAAATATCCTTAATTTTGCGCTTTTTGAACGGCTGTTGGACTCCATCTCCTCCTCTGACGGAAGGATCGGCTTCCTTGTGACCACTTTCCCTTTTGATATCTTCCCACAGACACATACCGGAAAGTCGCTTGGACAGGTACATGGATTTTCGTTTTTCCGAAATGCGCTCTTCACGATCCTGTCCTCCAGCGAATGAAATGTGATGATGCAGATCCGTCCCCCTGGATTCAACATGTCGATCATGTCATCCAGCGAATCTCTCAGCACGTCCAATTCATGATTCAGCTCAATCCGTATTGCCTGGAACGTCCGTTTTGACGGATGCCCCGAAGTCTTCTGGATTTTCATGGGTATAGCGTGCCGTATGATCTCATTCAGCTGTCCTGTTGTCTCGATCGGTTCTTTCGCGCGCTCTGCAACGATATGTTTTGCAATATTCTTTGCAAATCTGTCTTCCCCGTAGTCGCGGATCACGCGGTAAAGTTCCGCCTCGCTGTATCCGTTGACAATATCCCTTGCCGTCATCTTCTGCCTCTGGTCCATCCTCATGTCGAGCGGCGCGTCCGTCCGGTATGAGAATCCTCTCTCGGCAGTGTCAAGCTGATAAGACGACACTCCCAGGTCAAGGACGATCCCGTCCACCTTGTCAACACCTATGTTTTGGAGCTGCGGCTTCATATCACGGTAATTGCTCCGTACTATCGTGACCTTCTCCCCGAAGCCTGCCAGGCGCTCACCCGCCGCTTTAATGGCGTCTGCGTCCTGGTCTATTCCTATAAATCTCCCCTTGTCATTTAACCGGCTGCATACTTCAAAGGCATGTCCGCCTCCGCCCAGCGTGGCGTCCACATAGATGCCGTCCGGTCTGACATTAAGCCCGTCCACTGTCTCATGCAGCAGAACAGATACATGTTCGAATGCCATGGTCTCCTCCTTATCAGATCCTGATTCCTATGGATTCCATGCGCTCTGCGATTGCATCCAGGTCTTCTTCGCTCACCTGGCTGCGCTCTTCCCAAAGCGCCTTGTCCCAGATCTCGACTCTGTCCTGGACTCCCACCAGG
>DXCD01000144.1 GCA_019116185.1 Candidatus Mediterraneibacter stercorigallinarum | reverse complement strand
TTCCGAGTCCAAGAGACTGGGCGCGAAGAGAGCGGACGGACAGTTTGTAAAAGCTGGAAACATCCTTTACAGACAGCGCGGAACAAAGATCCATCCTGGCGTGAACGTAGGACGCGGCGGTGATGACACTCTGTTCGCACTTGTAGACGGTGTAGTGAGATATGAAAGAAAAGGCAGAGACAAGAAACAGGTCTCTATCTATCCGGTAGCTGAATAACAGGCTGGAAAATATTTTCACTTGCATAACAGGCAGAATCAAGCCCCAGACTAATGTCTGGGGCTTTTGTAAACTGACAGAAACTTGTAAACCGACAGGAAAAGGAGACATTATGTTTGCAGACAGAGCGAAAATCTATATCCGGTCCGGCAAAGGCGGAGACGGGCACTGCAGTTTCCGCAGGGAACTGTATGTCCCAAACGGTGGTCCGGACGGCGGGGACGGCGGACGCGGCGGTGATCTGATCTTCGAAGTAGATGAAGGGCTGAATACACTTTCCGACTACCGGCACAGGCGGAAATACGCTGCCGGAGACGGAGAGCCCGGCGGTAAGAGAAGATGCCACGGCAAAGACGGCAAAGACTTGGTTCTTCCTGTTCCGGAAGGAACCGTCATCAAGGAGGCCGTCACAGGGAAAGTCATTGCCGACATGTCCGGGGATAACCGCCGGCAGGTTGTATTAAAGGGCGGCAAAGGCGGACTCGGAAACCAGCATTTTGCTACCGCGACCATGCAGGTGCCGAAATATGCCCAGCCGGGGCAGCCTGCAAAAGAGCTGGAGGTCAATCTGGAACTGAAAGTGATCGCGGACGTAGGCTTGATCGGATTCCCCAATGTGGGCAAATCCACCCTGTTATCCCGTGTAACGAACGCGGAACCGAAGATCGCGAACTATCATTTCACTACGCTCAGCCCGAATCTGGGAGTGGTGGACCTTGATAATGCAAAAGGCTTCGTGATGGCAGATATTCCCGGACTGATCGAGGGCGCTTCTGAGGGCGTGGGATTAGGTCATGAGTTCCTGAGACATATCGAGCGGACAAAGCTTATGATCCATGTAGTAGACGCCGCCGGATCAGAGGGAAGAGACCCGGTGGAAGATATTTATAAGATCAATGAAGAATTAAAAGCATACAATCCGGAGATCGCAGGGCGTCCGCAGGTCATTGCGGCAAATAAGACGGATCTGATCTATGACCCGGAGGATGACCCGGTAGAACGCCTGAAAAAAGAATTCGAGCCAAAGGGCATCAAAGTGTTCCCGATCTCAGGCGCGACAGGGCAGGGAGTCTCTGAACTTCTCTACTATGTAAGCTCGCAGCTTGATAAGATCGACACACCCCCGATTATTTTCGAGCAGGAATACTTCCCGGAAGACGAGCTGATCTATGAGGAACTTCCGTACACCGTGGAAGTGGAAGACGGCATGTATGTGGTAGAAGGCCCGAAGATCGAGAAAATGCTGGGATATACGAATCTGGATTCTGAGAAAGGATTTGCATTTTTCCAGAAATTCTTAAAGGAAACCGGAATCCTGGACGAGCTTGAGGCAAAGGGAATCCAGGAAGGCGACACTGTGAAAATGTATGGGCTTCAGTTTGATTATTATAAATAAACCGAAGCTGAATCAGCCGGATCGCGATCCACAGTGCAAGGGCGTGATCCGCAGATAAAGGAGCATGAGAATGACAACAAAACAGAGAGCATATTTAAAAAGCCTTGCCATGACCATGGAGCCGATTTTCCAGGTTGGGAAATCAAGCATGACCCCCGGGCTTACGGCAGCGATTTCTGAGGCGCTGGAGGCGAGGGAACTGATCAAGATCAGTGTCTTAAAGAACTGTGCCGATGATCCGAGAGAATTGGCAGAGATCATTTCCGAGCGCACCCGCTCCCAGATCGTGCAGGTGATCGGAAAGAAAATCGTTCTTTACCGCGAGGGAAAGGATGAGAAAAAGAAGATCAATCTTCCCGTATAGTGACAGGTGAACGTATATGAAAATCGGAATCATGGGTGGAACATTTGACCCCGTCCACATCGGGCATCTTCTTCTCGGGGAATTTGCCTATGAAGATTTCGGGCTGGATCAGATCTGGTTTATGCCCAACGGGAATCCCCCGCACAAGAAAACCGAACACACAGAAGAATCGCTGCATCACCGGGTTGAGATGGTAAAACTCGCAGCAAGTGATGTTCCCTATTTCCGTGTAAATCTCTACGAGGCGGAAACAGAAGAACATTCTTACACATACAGCACGATGCGGGAATTCAACAGACAGTATCCGGAGGACGAATTTTATTTTATCCTCGGCGCGGACTCCCTCTTTTCGATCGAGAAGTGGAGGGACTTCCGCAAGATATTTCCCACATGCACCATCCTTGCCGCGATGAGGGATGACAAGGATGCGCAGAGCATGCAGAGCCAGATCACCTATCTGAAAGAGCGATACAATGCGCGCATTGAACTGCTTCAGGCGCCGCTTGTAGAGATTTCCTCTACCGCGATCCGCAAAAGGGCTGCAAAAGGACTGAGCGTGCGTTATATGGTACCGGATGCTGTGGCAGAATACATTGCAGAGCATCAGCTGTACAGAAATATAGAAAAAAGGGATGAACAGAATTGACTGAGAGATTAGCAGAGATCAGAAAAGAACTGAAAAAGAAGCTGAAAAAGGAACGGTACGAGCATACCATCGGCGTCATGTACACTGCCGCATCCCTTGCCATGTGTTACGGCGCGGATATACAGAAAGCGCTGACAGCAGGACTTCTCCATGACTGCGGGAAATTCAGCCCGCCAAAGGACCAGATCAAACTCTGCGAAAAATACGGCATAGAGCTGACAAAATCAGAGCTTGATATGCCGGCCCTGATCCATGCAAAGCTTGGAGCGTATCTCGCAGAACACGAATATGGAATCACAGACCGGGAAATACTTGACTCCATCACTTACCATACGACCGGCCGGCCGGGAATGTCCATGCTGGAGAAGATTATCTTCATTGCAGACTATATTGAGCCCAACCGCAGGGAGATCCCGGGACTTGCAGAAATACGCGGCATTGTCTTTCAGGATATTGACCGCGCGGTCTGCCTGTCTGCGGAACGGACAGTCCGCTACCTCACTGACGGCGGAAAAGCCGTTGACCCGGCAACAATAAGCACATATGAATTTTATAAAGAGAAGAGAGAGGAGGTATAAAATGAATCAGTCCAAAGAAATGGCACGCATCGCCTACCATGCACTCAGTGACAAGAAGGGAGAAGACATCAAAGTCATCGATATCACAGGCATCTCTGTCCTGGCAGATTATTTCATTATTGCGAACGGAAACAGCGACAGCCAGGTAAACGCCCTTGTCGACAATGTGGAAGAAGAGCTGCACAAAGCAGGTTATTCCCTGCGTCAGAGAGAAGGCCAGGCATCCGGAAGCTGGGTGCTCCTTGATTTCGGGGATATCATTGTCCATGTATTTGACAAAGAAAACCGTCTGTTCTATGACCTGGAGAGAATATGGAAAGACGGAAAGGATATTACACCCGAAGAACTGGAAAAATAAGCATTGTCAAATGAAATGAAACAGAGCAGCAGAAAGACAGAGAGTCAGCCACCCCTGAAGGTGATCAACTCTCTGTCTTTTACTTACATCCGACTTGTCAGCCATTAAACCGAATTCTTATTTGAAGAATCTCATAACAGCGATTACTTTCCCGAGAATGGAAACTTCCTTCACTATAATCGGATCCATGAAATCATTCTCCGGCTGAAGCCTGAACACGCCTTCCTCCTTATAAAAGGTCTTTACCGTGGCGCTGTCCTCCACAAGCGCTACGACCATATCTCCGTTAGAAGCAGTAGAGTCCTGTTCAACCAGGACATAATCTCCGTCAAGTATTCCTGCATTGATCATGCTTTCGCCTTTTACCTTCAGCAGGAATGTCTGCTTATTCGGCATACGGTCCGCCGGGATCGGAAAGTAGTCCTCAATGTTTTGCTCTGCAAGGATCGGCTGTCCCGCAGCGACCTGTCCGATGATCGGTACATTGACCATCTCGCGCCTCGTGAGATTAAACGTATCATCCAGTATCTCGATCGCCCTGGGCTTCGTGGGATCGCGGCGGATATACCCGTTCTTCTCCAGTGTCTCAAGATGAGAGTGGACAGAAGAAGTGGATTTTAGATTTACAGCTTCACAGATCTCGCGCACTGCAGGCGGGAACCCTCTCTGAAGGATCTGGTTCTTAATATACTCAAGTATTTCCTGCTGTTTTTTACTTATCTTACCCTGTGCCATAATTTCCTCCGATATTTTTTCTATATATTATAGTAGCATACCAAGAATGAAAAAGCAAACATTTGTTTACGAAAATATGTTCGATTTCCTGTTGACAAACATTTGTTCGTGATATATAATGCAAATATAGAACAGATGTTTGCCGTGAATAAATGTTCGGTCGCATGTATACTTGTATACAATTTGTCATGGCAAGTATTTCAACCAATTGATGAACTCTGCATCCGGAAAAATAAGTTTATGGACTATCGTCCGGAAATTCAGAGCAGTATAAGTAAAAGGGGGAGCAGTTATGAGAATGAGAGCTTCAAAACGTACAATGAGAAAGCGTATCCGCAGATTGACCACAGGTGTTTTTATGATCTTACTGGGCTGTATGATATTCGGATCATTCTTTGTTTCAGCCCACGAAAATACATCAGACCAGACTGTATACACATATTACAAAAGTATCGAGATCCAGCCGGGAGACACGCTTTGGGATATTGCCGAAGATACGATGACTTCAGAATATGATTCCGTATCGGAATATGTTCAGGCCCTGAAAGATATGAACAACTTGGATTCGGATCATATTGAG
>DXCD01000143.1 GCA_019116185.1 Candidatus Mediterraneibacter stercorigallinarum | reverse complement strand
CCCACATTATTATGAGTGTAGTTATACTGGATAATGCCGTTTTCCGTCATATCATCCAGGTTGAACGCCATACCGTCCATTGTATTTTTCCCGTTGCACACTTCGTTGTACTGGAACACCATTCCGTCTGCGCGGTCGCACCAGATGCCGCATCCGTAGCCTGCATATGTCTGCTGGAATGTATCTACAAGATTTCTTTCAACAAGCGCTCCCGATGTATACAGCGGCACGATTCCTGCACGCTGCACGTTGCGGATCTCATTTCCTCTGATCACCACATTTGTATGGCGGTAATCCTTGTTATCCAGCTCGCCTCGTATATTTGTGGTGGTGATCCCGTTGGCATGGCAGTTTTCGATCTTATTGCCTTCGATCAGAATATCGTCAAATACAGTCGGCTCCTCGTCAATAACTGCTCCTGCAGTAGAAGAGCTCGTTGCGTTTGTCAGATCTCTTTCCGTATAACTGACGACATTAATGCCGCCGGTACGGTGCGTTGTCCTGGATCCATAGAATGTAGTTCCTCCGTTTTCCGGCACTACATCCCAGATCGAATCCTGTCCGTTATAACCGCGGATATCGGAGATATCGCAGTTTTTGATATAGATATGATGATATGTTCCGCCGCCGTACGCTTCTACACGGATACCGCTTCTTTCTTTGTCCTGCCCGTCATCGCTCCAGTTTTTGACGCGGAGATTATTTATCTCCCAGTATTCCTGGTTGCACAGATAGACTGCCGAGCCTTCTTCGCCAAACGGACCGTTATCTCTGAATGTTGGAGCGTCAGAATATCTGCCGTTTCCATCGATCAGCGGCTTTTCCCCTTCACCATACATATCGATAACGATCGGAGCTTCCTCTGACCCGCTTCCCTTCGGATAAAGCTGTCCCTGGAACTCAGATCCTGCCTTGATCAGAATCTCATCTCCTGCGGCAAACTCGATTCCATTGATATCTTCCAGAGAATCAAATGCTGTATCCTCCGACCTTCCGTCTCCGTCCGGAGCAGCGGAAGAATCGAGATAATATGTCGTATTTCCTTCAGACTGGATATAATCGTCCTCCACGACCTCCTCCAGACTGATCACTTCAAAATAGTCAAAATTGAAATTAGAACGTTCACCCTCAACCGTTGTCAGGATCAATGTATGCTGTTCGTTGTCTGCACTGAGATTCAGCGCCTCGAACAGCTGCTGCTGAAATTGTGCTGTAGAGCTGTCGATATACTCATCTATTTCCTCCGGTTCGCCGCCATCGACCTGAACAGAGAGTTTCCCAGCGCCATTGCCGAGCTTTGTATAGAAGCGTACCCCGGTCCCCTCAAATGTCAGGGTCACTGTCGCGCCGATCTTCGATGTTTTGATGTGGGCGCCCCCATTGGAACTCGGCTCGCTCTCCACAACGAAGCTGTCCGCCATGCTTGATCCGATCTGGGGATCCAGCGACACATAATCTCCATCTTCCGCCTGGACGATCGTTGATTTTTCCTCTTTTTCCGGTTCATCGACAGGTGCACTCTCTGTCTGGATCACTTCAAAGTAGTCAAAATTGAAATTTGACCGTTCTCCTTCCAGAGTCGTCAAAACAATCGTATGGCTCTCATTCGTCTCGCCCAGTTCCAGATTCTCATAGAGCAGCTCTTTAAACTGTGCTGTGCTGCTGTCAATGTATTCGTCGATTTCCTGCGGTTCTCCATCATCAATCTGAACCGACAGCTTCCCTGCCCCGTTTCCGCATTTTGTATAGAAACGGATGCCGGTCCCCTCAAATGTCAGGGTCACTGTCGCGCCGATCTTAGATGTCTTGATATGTCCTCCTTCATCCGAGCTTGGCTCTGCCTCCTCCACAAACTGGGATGACATGTCTGAGCCGATCTCCAGGCTCAGTTCTGCATCCTCCGCCTGAACCTTTGTCACAGTGATCTCCGGCTGTGATGTGCCGCTGTCTGCCGCCTCGCCGGCCGCAGAAACCCGGGTCATCGGCAGCCCCCACAGACCTGTTACAGGGAACGCCAGCATGACTGCAAGAGCTCCCCCCATGATCCTTCCGATCAGTTTCTTTTTCATACTTCCATCCTCTCCTGATAATAATGTTTATAATTACTGCTTATCTATATAAGGATATCATTATTGGTATTTTTTTACAATTATTTTTAAAAATTATTGTATTTTTTTAGAATAATATATTTTTTTCATTTTAAAAGAGCTGTACTGTTACCAATTTTGATAACAGCACAGCTCTTTTCTTCATAATCTTATTATATGATGCCGGGGGGGCAAAAGGTCTAAGCCCACATGAGCCTGCTCATAAGCAGGTGAAAAACCTTGGGTCCCTGGCATTATTATATTTTATTCTTTATTCTTCGTCATTCTCCGGTTCTTCCGCCAGCACATCCTCAGCCTCAAGCTCCTGGCTCTCGTCCCCGGCTGTTTCTGCCTGGTCTCCGGCACCCGGAACCTCCCCGGCTGTTTCTGTTCCGACAGATGTTTCTGCTGTCTCAGCATTTTCCAAAGATTCGTCTTCATCTTCCAGGCTCAGCTCGATCGTCTCAGATATATGTGCGTCTGTATTGAGCGCCACATCGCGGTATTTCTTCATACCCGTACCGGCCGGGATATGCTTACCGATGATAACGTTCTCTTTCAGGCCCACAAGATGGTCTACCTTGCCCTTGATCGCCGCTTCTGTCAGGACCTTTGTGGTCTCCTGGAAGGAAGCTGCTGACAGGAAGGAATCTGTTGCAAGTGAAGCCTTCGTGATACCGAGCATGATCTGCTCTCCGGTCGCAGGAGCCTTGCCCTCTGCTTCCATCTGCTCATTCACTTCATTGAATACCAGTACGTCAACCATTGTTCCCGGAAGGAATTCTGTATCTCCCTTCTCCTCGATACGGACTTTCTTCAGCATCTGGCGGACAATGACCTCGATATGCTTATCGTTGATATCAACACCCTGCAGGCGGTATACACGCTGTACTTCCTGAAGCATGTAATCCTGTACCGCGCGCAGTCCTTTGATCTTCAGGATATCGTGCGGATTCACGCTACCTTCGGTCAGCTCATCGCCAGCCTCCAGCATCGCGCCGTCCTGCACCTTGATACGGGATCCGTACGGGATCAGATAAGCTTTGGACTCGCCTGTCTGGTCGTTTGTGACGATAACTTCGCGTTTCTTCTTTGTAT
>DXCD01000142.1 GCA_019116185.1 Candidatus Mediterraneibacter stercorigallinarum | reverse complement strand
GCGGTGATGTCGTAATTGATGGAAAAGATATAGGCAATCTTCCCATTGTCATCCCGGATGTAGAGCGTGCTGGATTTTAAGATCCGTCCGTCCTCTGTCCTGGTGAGATAGGCGAGCCTGTCCTTGATCTTCGCGGGATCTGAGCGGAGCGTCTCCAGTACGATCCCGGACGGACCGTCGCCGGCGTGCCGGTTGGACACGTGCCCGTTCTCAATATATACGATGGATTTATCCAGGTTTTTCTTTGTCAGATCGTGGATGACCACTTCACAGGAACTGCCGAACTGAGCTGAGAGCCCGTGCGCGAGCTGTTTTAAAAATTCGAGTTTCTGAACCATTTTTTCACCTGCCTTTATCAATGCGTGAACCAGCGGAAAAATGTGTTTTGATGTGTGTTTCTAAACTCATCATAGCATAAAAAAAATGAGAGTCAATAGTTTTTTCTAAAAATTTTTTAGGTAGCCTAAAAAATAATTAGAATTTGTATTGCATTTATATATATTTAATGGTATTCTATAAGAAGTAAAGTATATTTATATGCGAAATGCACAGAAACCTAAGAGGATGTGCCGGTGATGATGTGTGAAAAATGTCTAACAGTTCAGACCGCGCCAATCGAAAAAACGTACTGGCCGAACTGTAACAAAAAAATGATAAAAAGGAGAAGGTGACATGCTGGTTTTAGGTAATGGAAGAGTGATTACAAGAGACGCTTCATGCCCGTTTATCGAAGACGGAGCAGTGGCGGTCCAAGACACAAAGATATGCAGGGTCGGAGAAACACAGGAGATCCGGGCAGCATATCCTGACGCGGAGTACATCGACGCGAAAGGCGGACTGATCATGCCTGCCTTTATCAATGTACATGAGCATATTTACAGTTCATTTGCAAGAGGGCTTTCCATAAAGGGCTACGATCCGAAGGGATTCCTTGACATCCTGGACGGAATGTGGTGGACCATTGACCGGAACCTCACGCTTCATGATACATACTTGAGCGCCATGGCGACTTATGTGGACTGTATCAAGAACGGCGTGACCACGGTCTTTGACCACCACGCAAGTTTCGGCTCGATCGGAGGCTCTCTTTTTGAAATTGAAAGAGCGGCGAAGGAGACAGGGGTGCGTTCGTGCCTGTGTTATGAGATCTCCGACCGCGACGGCATGGACAAGGCGAGAGAGGCTGTCATGGAGAATGCGGAGTTCATCCGGCACGCCCTGAAAGATGAGAGCGGCATGATCGCCGGCATGATGGGCATGCATGCACAGTTCACGATCTCGGATGAAACGTTTGCACTGGCAGCGGAGAACAAGCCGGAGGGAGTGGGATACCACATCCATGTAGCAGAAGGGATCGAAGATCTTCACCACTGCCTGAAGCATTACGGGAAACGGATCGTGGACCGTCTGATGGACCACGGGATCTTGGGCGAGAAGACGCTGCTGGGCCACTGCATTTACATTAATTCTCATGAGATGGATCTCATCAAAGAGACAGGCACCATGGTTGTTCATAACCCGGAATCCAACATGGGCAACGCCTGCGGATGTCCTCCGACCATGGAGCTGGTGCACAGAGGGATCCTGACCGGGCTGGGTACGGACGGATATACGCATGACATGATGGAATCTTTCAAGGTGGCGAATGTACTGCATAAGCACCATCTGTGCGATCCGAACGCAGCGTGGTCAGAAGTGCCGCAGATGCTTTTTGAAAATAATGCAAAGATCGCGGGCAGATACTTTGAGCCGGAGCTGGGCGTGCTGAAAGAAGGCGCGGCTGGAGATGTGATCATCGTGGCGTACGATCCGCTGACCCCGATGAATGAGAATAATATCAACGGGCATCTTGTGTTCGGAGTGACAGGACATGATGTAGTGACCACAGTTGCCAACGGTAAAGTCCTGATGAAAGACAGAAGACTCACACAGATCGACGAGGCGAAGGTTATGGCGGACTGCAGGCAGGCAGCGGCAGAGCTGGCACGAAGGATCAACAGCTGAGAAGACAAGGAAAACATACATAATATTAAGGAAGGGCCCGGCACTGTATCTGCCGGGGGCAATATAGGGTGAATAAAAATGAGTGATACAAAATTGAAACGGGATAATTCAGAGTTGTTTAAATGGGACGGGAAACCGACAATAGGTCAGGTGCTTCCCCTGGCAGCCCAGCATGTGCTGGCAGCGGTTGTGGGATGTGTGACACCTGCGATCCTGGTCGCGAACGCGGCGAACAATGCGGGCGGAAATGTAAATATGGGACTTCTGATCCAGGTGTCTCTTGTATTTGCCGCCCTTTCCACACTTTTACAGTTATATGCGCAGAAGATCAAGCTGGGAAGCGGGCTCCCGGTTATTATCGGTGTCAGCTTCGCATACGTGCCGACCATGACAGCCATTGCGGCACAGGCAAAAGATGTAAACACCATTTTTGGCGCTATGATCATCGGCGGCGTGGTAGCGATCCTTGTAGGATTGTTCATCCGCCAGATCCGCAAGGTCTTCCCGCCGCTTGTGATCGGTACCGTGATCCTGGCGATCGGGCTCTCGCTTTACAGCACCGCGGTCAACTATATGGCAGGTAATTCTTCCAATACATATGAAGTGATCGTAGAGCAGCAGGGAAAGACAGAGGCTCTGGTATATGGCTCCTGGCAGAACTGGCTGGTAGCATTTATCACGCTGGCCATTGTTGTCCTTCTCAATCACTACGGAAAAGGGCTGTTTAAGCTGGCGTCTATCCTGATCGGGCTCCTGTGCGGCTATGTGGTAGCGCTCTGTTTCGGTATGGTAGACTTTTCCGCGCTTTCATCCGCGGGCTGGTTCCAGGTGCCGACTCCGCTGGCATTCGGGCTGGAATTTGACATCTCGGCGATCCTGCCCTTGGGAATCCTCTTCCTGGTCAACTCGATCCAGGCGATGGGCGATTTCTCCGCTACGACCACAGGCGGCATGGACCGGCTTCCTACTGATGATGAGTTGAATGGCGGTATCATCGGGTATGGCGTCAGCAATATTATAGGCGCTCTGTTCGGATGTCCACCAACGGCAACATACAGCCAGAATGTAGGCATCGTCGGATCTACAAGGGTTGTGGCGAGAAGAGTCTTCTCCGTTGCAGCGGCGATCCTTCTTGTGGCGGGCCTGATCCCGAAGTTCTCTGCATTGCTGAGGACGATCCCGCAGTGCGTGCTGGGCGGCGCGGTTGCGTCTGTGTTCGCGTCCATCGCTATGACGGGCATCAAGCTCCTTGTGACAGAGAAGCTGACATACCGCAACACAACAGTGGCAGGGCTTTCCATTGCCATCGGAATGGGCGTGTCCTTAAGCGACGGCTGCTTAAACCAGATGACACAGAGCATCCACAGCGCCCTGAACATGAGCATGAGCCTGGAGAGCTTCCAGTCTATCATCAACAATACATTTGCATCCTCGCCGGTGGTATTGGCGACGATCTTCGCCGTGATCCTGAATCTGATCCTGCCGAAGGACAAACCGGACGCGGCGGCGTAAAAGCTGACTCTGAGATATAGGAGGAGAAAAATATGAGCGATATTATGAGACCAATGTCATTTGCCCAGCTTCTTGACTGGACACTGACAGAACATAAGAAGTACGGGACCGTGTTCGGCGCGCGTCACCCGTATCATGCAGACGGGAAATATACAAGGACCATCTTTGAGCGGACGCTGGAGACGCCGGTCGGCCCGGCGGCGGGCCCTCATACTCAGCTGGCGCAGAATATCGTGGCAGCGTACTACACGGGCAGCCGTTTCTTCGAGCTGAAGACCGTGCAGATCATGGACGGAGAGGAACTTTCCGCATGCGTGAACAAGCCCTGCATCAAGGCGGACGACGAGTGCTATAACTGCGAGTGGTCCACCGAGCTGTACGTGCCGCAGGCAATGGAAGAGTACATCAAGGCGTGGTTCCTCTGCAAAGTGGCTGCAAAGGAATTCGGCCTGGGGAGCATGGACGGCTTCCAGTTCAACATCAGCGTGGGCTACGATCTGGCGGGCATCCAGTCCGAGAAGATCGACAACTTCTTAAATACGATGAAACACGCCCGGGATTCTGAAGTATTCCAATCCTGCCGGGCATACCTTTTAGAGCATGCGGATCTGTTCGAGCATGTGACAGAAGAAGATATTGAGAGTATTTCTGGGGATATCTGCAACTCCGTGACCATTTCCACCCTTCACGGATGCCCGCCCCAGGAGATCGAGCGGATCGCCATGTACCTGATCACAGAGAAAGGATTCCATACATTTATCAAATGCAATCCGACTCTTTTGGGGTATGAGTTTGCGAGAAAGACCATGGATGACATGGGGTATGATTATGTGGCGTTCGGAGATTTCCATTTCAAGGATGACCTT
>DXCD01000141.1 GCA_019116185.1 Candidatus Mediterraneibacter stercorigallinarum | reverse complement strand
CTCCATTACATAAAGACCCAGTATACAAATACAGCGGACGATACCATTGATTCGCCGGGCGAGTATGCCGAATCCAAACGGTTCAGCGTTGGTCTCGCCTGCTTTTCTTTTGAGGCGGACGTGGTGGCGATGGTCCAGGCGGCGGACGAGCCGTTCAACCTGTTCGGTGAGAACAGCCGGTGTTTTATCCAGCGCCCTCTCATCGGCATTATCACAAAGGTGGATTCGCCTTACGCCAATATCCTTATGGTGAGGCAGTGGCTGATCAATGCCGGCTGCGAGCGTATCTTTATGGTAAATAACGTGACCAGGGAAGGCGTCGATGAGCTGATGGAATATCTGAAAGACGATCTCCCACATCTCACGATCGAACAGGCGAAATTTAAACAGAGCCTTGGAATAAATGAATGGGATCCTCTCCCGGAGGGAGTGGATTACCCGGAGGAGATCAGGACCGCGGCAGAGTGAGAATACAGGGAAGCGGATTTGAATGAACGCGGACAGAAAAGAGAAAGAAAAGGAACCCCGGGCAGATTGCGGGAACAGAAGATCTGCCCGGGGATTTTTGCGTAGTTTTCGGAGGACCACATAGAACAGAAGAGGTGATTTCATTTATGGGGAAGACATGGTAAAATAAGGACATGCCAGAAACAGAGCGGAGATGTACGGATGAATTTTTTTGATTATATACATAATACTTCTTTTTTTAAGCCGCTGAACTTAAAGTACAGGCGGATTTATTATGACTGTATCCAGATTCTGATCGATAAAGCGAAGGAACTGCCGGTTCTCTACGAGTCGGATGCCAAGGACAGTCTTACACTGTACCTGAAAAATACAGGCATCCAGGCCTCGGATGATGAGCCGGGAGAAGATCTGCAGGCAGCGTCCATTCTTTCGCTGTTCAGGGACTGCGGATGGCTGATGCCGCGGGAGATCGGCCGCAGCGGAGAATACGTGGTGAATATTGCCACGGACTGCCGGAGGGTGATGGATTTCCTGCGTAAGCTGACAGAGCGTAAGGGCGAGGGAATGATGTCAAACCGGATATTTTCCATGTACGAGATTATGAAATCAGCGTTTGATGAAGAGTCCCTCCGCAAGGAAAGACCCTACACGAATATTCTTGTTCCCCTGATGGACAATGAGACAGAATTGAAAAATGAACTGACGGACTTAAAGGACAGTATTTCCAATATCATGAAGGCAGTGATCGTTTTTCAGGATATCAACAGCTTTGGGCAGTATATTATGAAAGACGAGATGCTGGACCGATTCTTTCACGAATATTTCTTTATTAAGAATAACGGCCTGATCCCCGCGCAGATCTCCTTTATCAAGAGCAGGCTGCGTATGTTGAAGCAGGAAGAGATTTATGACCGGATGATTCTGGAATGCGCGGGAAGACTGCAGATATCCATGGAGGAAGCGGAGGAACGGATCGAGCGCTATTTTGCGGAATTGCAGTATTTTCTGAGTGTGGAATACGAGGAGAACATGGAGCTCATCGATGCCCGTATCAATAATTATTATAATCTGGCCAATACGCGGATCATGCTGATGGCGAGCAATGGGGTCCGGTTGGAAGCCGTCCTGAATGATTTTCTGAATGCCGTGTCAAAACTGGACGAATCAGAACAGGATAAAGCGATGGATCAGATTGCGGAGTGTACAAGAGTCGTCAGCCAGAAATATGTGGGCTATAGATCATTTGAAAAGAAAAAGCGGCTGAGAAATGAAGGGGAGAACATCGGGCTGTCGTGCGCAGAACTGTCCGAGGATGAGCGGAACGCGCAGACAGAAGAGTTGTTCAGAAAAGCGCCGAACCGGTATTCTGTGGAGCGGGTCAGCGGCTTTATGGATGTTCAGATGGAGGGGCAGGAGAAGATCAGCATCAAAGAGAAACAGGTGCGCACAAAAGAGGAAGCGCTCATGTATACAGCTGCGATGCTCTATGCCCGAAATGAGGAATTCCCATATGAGATCCGGATATCCGATGAAGAAGTAAGGACAGAGATCGCTGACATGAGCAATGTGTTCATTTCGAGAAAATAAAGATGAGGAAGAGGAAAACAGGATGAGTGATTTTAGCTTTATGAATAAAATGAATGACGAGGATGCATATCTGTTCAAACGATGCATCCGGAAACTGCTGGACTCGACCTTTATCGTGGCTGACAGGGATGAGAAGCTGTACGAGTTTATATCTTCCGAGTCAAACCAATACGATATTAATGTGTATCTGGCAGCCATCGGATATAAAGCTGTGGTAGAAGACAGGATGAAAGTGGCCATGCTCCAGCAGGCTGATGAAGATAAAGAAACAGTAGGGCTGAAAAGGCTCAGCCTCTACCGCTTCAATCAGAAAGAGATCAAGATGCTTCTCGTGATCTGGCTTCTTTTCCTGGAGCGCATGGGTTATGCGGAACCTGTCTTCGTGACAGTGGGAGATATTATGGATAAGTGCAGGATCTACCAGATTACACTGTCTCCGGCAGAAATTAAGAGCGCGTACCGTGTTTTCAAGAGGTTCAGCCTGATTGATTACAATGATGACGAGATCGCAAAAGAGGAGGGCATTGTCAGACTGTATCCGTCCCTTCAGTTCTGCATGGATATCGGGCAGTTAAAGCAGGTCGTGGCAGACTATGTGTCAGATATAGCGGAAGAGGGAGCCGGGGCAGAAGAAGAACAGCACGGCGGAGAAGTTCAGGCAGAAGAAGCACAGACAGAGCCGCATGGAGAAGAGCAGATGGAAAATGAACCGGAGGGGGGAGATGCAGATGAGTAAGACAGTTCTGCGCAATATACGGCTGATCAACTGGTACGGGTTTACGAATACAACGATCCCGGTGTCAGAGAACCTGACTCTGATCTCCGGTGAAAACGAATGCGGGAAGTCCACGATCCTGGATGCAGTGAAATATGCTTACACCGGGGATACCCAGTTTAATAAGGCGACAAGCGGCTATAATACAGGCGTGGGCAAGAGGAACCTGATCTCTTATACGCGCTGTCTGGTGGACGCCAGCTCGGGAATCTATGCAAGACCGGCGGAAAAGATCCCTGTCGTTTATACGCACATTGCGCTGGAATACTATGACCAGATCAATGAGAATCCGTTTGTACTGGGCGTTATTATCGAGACCGCGGTTACCGATGTCAGAGGGAATTACTGGTATGCGTTTGACGGGAAGACGCTGGAGGACATTGATTATGTATATGAAGAAAAATCGGTGTTAAAGCCATACGATGCTTCCGGTTTCCAGAAAAGGCACGGCGTGCAGCTGAAGAATAAAAAGGACGGGATCACGCTGCTCATGCAGATGACAGGCCTCAAGCTT
>DXCD01000140.1 GCA_019116185.1 Candidatus Mediterraneibacter stercorigallinarum | reverse complement strand
TACCCTTTTTCTTTCAGAGCCTTGAACACGTTCTCAAGAATATCCTTTGCTGAGATCTGCGGTCCGGGCTCTACCTGAAAGAATTGTGTGTTGCCTAAATCACTCATCCTGATGCTCCTCCTTCTCTGTATGTTCCTGGTTATTTAAGGCATCCGCCAGATGCCGGCGGCCTGCCTTTCTTCCTCTGGGAAGACCCAGAATCCCTATTTACAATTCTAATATAATCCCTTTTAAAATTCAATGTATAATTTGTGAGTCATTATCAATTTGAACGTTTACGATACAATTACGGAGATTTTCCTTTGTATCTAGTGCAATTTTAATATATTCCTTTGTATGTCCCGTCTGGACAGGCTTTCCGCCGATCACCGCGTCCTCCTCGACAAGCACTTCTACCTCTTTTCCGATGAAACCGCGCTCGTAAGCCTTTCTCTTTTTCTCGCCCAGCGCGATCATAATCGCGCTTCTCTTTGTCTTCGTCTGCTCGTCCACCTGGTCCTGCATGGAAGCGGCCTTTGTTCCCTCTCTTCTGGAATATTTAAAAATATGGGTCTCATAGAAATCAACCTTGTCCACGAAATCCAAAGACTCGCGGAACTCTTCTTCCGTTTCCCCGGGGAAGCCGACGATCACGTCCGTAGTCAGCGCCGGCGCGTCAAAATATTTCCTGAGGATCCTGCACCTCTCATAATACTCGCCGCTTGTATAGCGCCGGTTCATCCGCTTCAGCGTGGCGTCGCACCCGCTCTGGAGCGAGAGATGGAAATGGGGGCATATCTTGGGCATAGAAGCAAGCTCTCTTGCGAACTCCTCCGTCACGATCCCCGGCTCCAGGGAGCCCAGGCGGATCCGCATGATCCCCTCCACTTCATGGACCGTGCGGATCAGATCCAGAAGATGTCTCTTCCCGTCAAAATCAATACCGTAAGAGCTCAGATGTATGCCCGTGAGCACGATCTCCCGGTATCCGTTCGCGGCAAGCGCCCTGACCTCCTGTTCCACATCCTGCAAATTTCTGCTGCGCACCCGCCCTCTTGCATAGGGGATAATGCAGTACGTACAGAACTGGTTGCATCCGTCCTGCACCTTGATATAAGCGCGGGTATGCTCGCCTGTGCGGGTGAGATGAAGGGCTTCATATTCTTTTGTCCGGTTGATGTCCTCCACTTCATATGCCGCATGCCTGCCGCCTGTCCCGCAGCCGTTCTCATTTTCTCCATCGCGTTCGCGGAGCTCATCCTCCCGTCTCTTTGCCCGTTCTTCCTCATACTCGCCGAGGATCCTGACCAGGTCTTTTTTATGGTTATTTCCGATGACAATGTCAATGCACGGGTCCACTTCTTTTCCATCCTGAGCCTGGACATAACATCCGGCCGCCACGACCACTGCATCCGGGTTTAATTTCCGGGCCCGGTGGAGCATCTGACGGGATTTCCGGTCCGCGATATTTGTCACGGTACAGGTATTGATCACATATACATCCGCGCCTTCTTTAAACGGTACAATCTCATATCCCGCCTGTTCGAGCATCTCCTGCATTGCTTCTGTTTCATACGCATTTACCTTACATCCCAAATTATGGAGCGCTGCTTTTTTCATGCTGAATTTACCTCTTTTTTCCTCTGTATCACTTGACTTTTCTGACAGCATCCCCTAGAATATACATGAGGTCTGAGACCTTACTATTTTATGATTCAAGGAGGGCTATCCAAATGAAAACAGTACAGATTTCATTAAACTCTATCGACAAAGTAAAATCCTTTGTAAACGAGATTACAAAGTATGACAATGACTTTGATTTAGTATCCGGAAGATATGTTATAGATGCCAAGTCCATCATGGGAATCTTCAGCCTGGATCTTTCCAAGCCGATCGATCTCAATATTCATGCTGACGGGGACGTTGATGACATCCTTGCTGCACTGGATCCTTACATCATCAAATAATCTGACAAGGATTTTACTTATGAAAGAGCTGTCTCAATGCGAGGCAGCTCTTTCAATTATACCGAAATTACTTTCCAACCGTGATCACTTCCGCTGTTTCAATCGCCGTCTTCATAAGCTCTTCAATACTCTCAGACAGGTTCAGCTCTGATTTTTCGATCCTCTCCACATTCGGCTTTGTAACCGGATGCTTTGCCACAAAAATCGTGCAGCAGTCCTCGAACGGCTGGATCGAAGTCTCATACGTGTCAATCTTCTCGGAGATCTCCACGATCTCTCTCTTGTCAAATCCAATGAGCGGACGATACACCGGAAGGGTGCACACTGCATTGGTCGCTGCCAGGCTCTGCATGGTCTGGCTTGCCACCTGGCCGATGCTCTCTCCTGTGATCAGTCCCAGGCAGCCGTCCTTCTTAGCAAAATACTCTGCGATCCGCATCATATACCGGCGCATAATGATCGTCAGTTCATCATGCGGGCATTTCTCATAGATCGCAAGCTGAATATCCGTAAAGTTGACGATATGAAGCTTGATCGGACCTGCATATGCGGACACCAGCCGCGCCAGGTCAATGACCTTCTCCTTCGCGCGCTCGCTTGTGTACGGAGGCGCATGGAAATAAGTCGCTTCAATCTCCACGCCTCTCTTTGCGATCATATATCCTGCTACCGGGCTGTCGATCCCGCCTGACAGGAGCAGCATAGCGCTGCCGTTGGTCCCTACGGGCATTCCTCCCGGTCCGGGAATGATCTCTGAATACAGATAGACCTCCTCGCGGATCTCTACGTTCAGACGGACATCCGGGTTGTGCACATCCACCTTCATCTCCGGGTATGCCTCAAGCACCGCTTCACCCAGCTCACAGTTGATCTCCATGGAATTCACAGGATACCGCTTGTTCGCGCGTCTTGCCTCCACCTTGAACGTCTTGCTGCCCTCCGGGTACATTTCCCCTACATAGGCCACAACATCTTTCTTCAATTCTTCCAGTTCCTTAACCGGTTTTCTCACTACCGGGCAGATGCCGACAATACCGAACACCTTCTTCAGGCTCTCTATCGTTTCCTCGTAGTCGTATTCCCCCTCGCAGTCCACGTACACCCTGCCGTGGCATTTATGCACAAGGAACTCTCCGTCCACATCCTGAAGCGCGTACCGGATCTGGCGCACAAGCGCGTCCTCAAACATATACCGGTTCTTTCCTTTTATCCCAATCTCTCCATATTTGATCAAAAATGAATGAAACGTCATGATTCTCTCCTTTTTTCTGCCGCGGCAGGCGCATACTGCACTCGGACAGATCATTCTCTGCCCGCGCCGCTTGCGCCCGGCGCGGCTCCTGCCGGCGTGTCAGCGCCGTGTAAATTTCCGAAGCATCGGTATACAATTATATAGTGTTTCCAGCGTATAGTCAATTTCTTCTTTTGTGGTAAGCTCGGACATGCTGAAACGCAGTGTGGCGTCCAGGTATTCTCTCGATGTTCCGATCGCTTTTAAGACGCCGCTGACTGCGGGATGGTTTGATGAACATGCCGAACCGGATGAAACGTAGATCCCCTTATCCTCCAGTGTATGGAGAAGGACTTCACTGCGCACTCCCGCAATGCCCACGCTGATAATATGGGGCGCGCTTCCCTCGTCCGTCACGCCGTGCACTGTCGTATTCCCGATCTTTTCGAGGCCTTCTATGAAATGCGCCTTCAGCTCCCTCATAAGGGCTGTCTTCATCTCCAGATCCTGATAGATCATCTTCGACGCAAGTCCCAGTCCCGCGATCCCGGGCACATTCTCCGTGCCGGAACGGATATCCTTCTGCTGTCCTCCGCCGAAGAGGATCGGATGGATCTTCACCCGGCTGTCAATATAGAGAAATCCCACGCCCTTCGGTCCGTGGATCTTATGCCCGCTGGCAGACAGAAGGTCAATGCCCATCCGCTTGGGGTAAATACGGTATTTCCCGAATCCCTGGACTGCATCCGTGTGAAACAGGATCGAAGAATTGTACCGCTTCACAATCTGCACCGCGTCCTGGACAGGCTGAACGGTCCCCACTTCATTATTCACATACATAATGGATACAAGGATTGTCTCCGGGCACAGCGCTTCTCTGAGCGCGTCAAGACGGATCCGTCCCTGCTCATCCACCGGAAGATACGTCACCCGGAATCCCTCTTCTTCCTCCAGATACCGCATGGTATTCAAGATCGCGGGATGCTCGATGGAAGAGGTGATCAGGTGGTTTCCCCTGCGCCGGTTCGCCCGGGCGCATCCGATCAGCGCCAGATTGTCACTCTCCGTGCCCCCGGAAGTGAAAAAGATCTCTTTTGCATTCACCTTTAAAAGCCTGGCGATCGTTTCCTTTGCATCGCGGATATAATGTTCTGCCTCCACGCCCTTGCGGTACAGGGAAGACGGGTTGCCGTAGTCCCGGCACATTACTTTATATACCAGTTCCCCCACTTCCGGATAGCACATGGTCGTGGCGGAATTGTCCAGATAAACTTCCATTGTTCCTTTCCTTTACTTTTTTCTTACTATTAAATTATGCACATGCCGGACGCCCGTTCATGCAGTCCGGCTCTCACTCGTTCAAGAAGCACGGCTCCCGCTCGCTCACGCGGTCCGGCTCTCCAGATAATACATCAGGATGGACAGAGCGGTAAGCCCGGCTGTCTCTGTGCGCAGGATCCGTTTCCCCAGTGTAACCGGATATGCTCCCGCCGCCTTGGCCAGCTCTACCTCTTCTTCCTCAAATCCGCCCTCCGGTCCGATGAAGATCCCCACAGACTGCCCGGGCTCGATATTTTCAATCACGCGCGTGGTCTCTTTCATCCCCTCTTCCAGCTCATAGGGAATGAGAATCACATCCAGCTCCTCTGCCGTCTTAAGCGCTTCCCCAAAGGTCTGCACAGACTGAATCTCCGGAACGATGCCGCGGCCGGACTGTTCCGCCGCGCCCTTGGCGATCGCCTGCCAGCGCGCCTGTTTCTTTGCCGCCTTTTTCTCATCCAGCTTCACCACAGAGCGCCTCGCCGCAAAAGGAACGACGCTGTACGCGCCCAGCTCCACTGCCTTCTGCACGATCCACTCCATCTTGTCCCCCTTCGGAAGCCCCTGGAACAAGACGATCCTGGACGGCAGTTCTGTGTCAGAATCCAGCTCCTTAAGGATGTCAAGGACCGCGGTCTGCTCTTCGTAAGCGCTGATACAGCACAGATACGTCTTTCCCGCGCCGTCATTGATCCGCACATCCTCCCCGGGCTTCATGCGGAGCACATTTTTCATATGGTTCACATCCGCGCCCCGCATCAATATTCTGTTCTCTTCTATCCAAGATGGTTCCGCAAAAAACTGCTGCATTAGTTCTTCCTCGCTGTTACGCAGACCCACTCGCCCTGATAAGTCACGTCAAGCACTTCCAGTCCTGCCGCCTTCACTGCGTCCACTACAGTCTGCTCTTTATCGTCAATGATTCCGCTGGTAATATAGATGCCGCCCGGCTTTAACTGATTTACTACCACCGGGGTCAGCTCCACAAGGACGTCTGCCAGGATATTTGCAGCTACGATATCATAGCATTCATACCCCGCTTTTTCCTGCACCGCTTTGTCATCGATAATATTTCCGATCATCACTTCATACTTGTCTTTCGGAATGCCGTTTACTTCCATATTCTCATGGGTGGCGTCGATCGCGCAGGGATCAAGGTCCGTGCCCACGGAATATGCCGCGCCGAACTTCAGCGCCAGCATGCCGAGGATCCCGCTCCCGCATCCCACGTCAAGGATCTTCGTATCCGGAGTTACATACTTACGGATCTGGCGGATACAAAGCTGCGTGGTCTCATGCATCCCCGTGCCGAACGCGGTTCCCGGATCAATATGGATGACCAGCTTGTCCTCGTCCTCCGGCTTTACATCCTCCCAGGAAGGGATGATCAGGATATCATCCACATAGAACTGATGGAAATACTGCTTCCAGTTATTTACCCAGTCCACATCCTCTGTCTCAGATTCTTCGATCAGGCACTCGCCTACATCCACATAGGCGGACATTTCCTCAAGCTCCCGGCG
>DXCD01000139.1 GCA_019116185.1 Candidatus Mediterraneibacter stercorigallinarum | reverse complement strand
ATATTGAGCTGGATCTCTCTTCTGAGGTCACCTTCTACAACCTGAGTCTCATCGATTACGGCACTGATCTTCTTTACTTCCTCACTTGTAAGATCTCTTACGCGAGTGTTCGGATCTACTCCTGCCTCTGCTAAGATACGGTTTGAGCTTGTTCTTCCAATTCCATAAATATAAGTCAAACCGATTTCTACACGTTTGTCTCTTGGTAAGTCTACACCTGCAATACGAGCCATGTGTCTTTCCTCCACTTTCTTTGTTTGATACTGTCTTTAATTGAGGCTGCGGATGCCATACAGGTTTCTTCTGTATTCTGGTGTCTGCATCCTACCGGGCTTTCCTTATATAAAACTGCCGGCGCCCGATATCCCAGCCCAGGCGTGTTTCTCTTCCACGCCCTTTCCCGGCACGGACCTTAACAAAATCCGCCAATGCAAATGCCGGGTATTAGAAGCAATATACAATCGCATTTTCGCTTATCTGCCTTTTTTCTCTGTCTTGAAAATGCCAGAACACGCGCCCTGCGGTACCTGTGTACAGGTGCGGTGTATCCTTACTTGTATATGAAACAGCTCTACACACTGCCTTGTGTGTCGCGCTGTCAGCCGCCTAAATTAAAATCCGAATTCAGTGTTGATTGATATATGTTCAACCAATCGCTGCTCGTCCGTGCGCCCAGGCTCGAAAAGACCTCGCCAAGGCTTGGGACGGACCTTCTCACTAAGCTCAAGCTGCGCCTGCCGGCTTGCTCTCGCTAAGCGTTCAGTGTCAGCCTTGACGCTGTTTGTGCTTCGGATTCTCACAGATTACTCTGATGCTTCCTTTTCTTTTAATAATCTTGCATTTTTCACAAATTGGTTTTACTGATGATCTAACCTTCATGTCAAATCCTCCTTCCCTTCTTTGCTCTGCCTACATTTCCCGGCCATTTGGGCACACCTTCCCAATAGTGACCATCTGACAGTATAGCATTAAATGCACTTTAAAGTCAACCACTAATTTCCTGATTTTCTGTGGTATTTTCAGTTTTTGTAAGGAAGTTCTGTTTATTTGTCTCTCCAGATGATTCTTCCTTTGCTCAGGTCATACGGAGACATCTCCAGTGTCACCTTATCCCCTGGCAGGATCTTGATAAAATTCATTCTCAGCTTGCCGCTGATATGGGCAAGAACGATGTGTCCGTTTTCCAGCTCCACTTTAAACATTGCGTTCGGGAGCTTCTCAACTACAACTCCCTCAATCTCGATCACGTCAGCTTTTGACATATTTAATCCTCCTGATTTCCAGCCATTCGCATTCCGGTTTTCCCCTCATGGGGATATTTCCATTTCCATTAAGACCTGCTGTCACTCGAGCAGGCCGCCTCATATCTTTTGATGATTTCGCGAAGTTCCGCGTCCTCCGGCGTTCCGCTGAAGCTCACCTTCAATATGGGCTGAAGATGTTTTCTGTTTTTCCGTTTTATATGGCGGATGGGGCGTTCTGCCCCGTCCGCCGCATATACATATTTATTATCCACATCGATCACTGCATATACATGACCTTTGTCACGTCCTGCCTTTGATCTCACGAGCATCCCCGGCTTTATCTCCATCCGGCTTACTCTCCCAGGATCTTCACGATCTCTGCAAATACATCATTGATATCGATCGTCCCGTCAACTTCTTTCAGGATGCCTGACTGAGTGTAATAGTCGATCAGAGGCTGAGTCTGCTCATGGTAAACGCCGAGTCTCTTAAGGACTGTCTCCGGCTTGTCGTCATCCCGTAAGATCAGGCTGCCGCCGCATTTGTCACAGATGCCTTCTTCCTTTGTCGGCGCATATACAATATGATAAGTAGCGCCGCAGTCAACGCACGCCCTTCTGCCTGACATACGGTTTACGATATTGTCATCCGGCACTTCCACATTAATAGCATAATCCATCTTCTGCCCCATCTCTGAGAGAGCTTTGTCAAGCGCCTCTGCCTGCGGGATCGTACGTGGGAATCCGTCGAGTACATATCCATTTCCGCAGTCTTCCTGATTCACTCTGTCAACAACCAGGTCAACGACGAGCTCATCCGGTACAAGAAGGCCCTGATCCATATATGTCTTAGCCTTCTTTCCAAGCTCAGTGCCGTTCTTGATATTTGCACGGAAGATATCGCCTGTGGAAATGTGCGGAATTCCGTACTTCTCCGCGATCTTCTTCGCCTGCGTCCCTTTCCCTGCACCCGGTGCTCCCAGCATTATGATCTTCATAACTCTTACCTCCGATCTGTTAATCTTTCATAGCTTTCACTCAGCTAAACTGCTTTTCGCTTTTTCGGCGGGCACTGCCTGCAGACCCGCATATAAGCCATGAGCCCGCGGCATTTTCCCCTTTTTGAGAGCAAAACTGCGCGAGCTTGGCAAGGCTTAATATCCAAGGAAGCTGTTTGTCATATTACTTCCCTTATTGTTTAAAAATCCTGTGTAATTTCTCACAAGCATCTGCGACTCAATCTTCTTGATGGTATCAAGCACAACTCCAACGATGATGATGATGGATGTTCCACCAAAGGATACCTGAGCTCCAAATACACCATTAAAGAAGTACGGGATCACCTGAACGATAACCAGGCCGCATGCGCCTATGAAAATAATGTAATTGAGAATCTTCTGCAGATACTCAACTGTCGGCTTGCCGGGACGGATACCCGGGATAAAGCCGCCGCTCTTCTTCATATTGTTTGCGATCTCCAACGGATTAAATGTAATTGATGTATAGAAATACGCAAAGAATATTGTGAGCAGAATATATACGATAAGTCCGATCGAATAAATCGGCTGTGACGGATCACACCAGTTGCTGGAATTTAATCCCGCAAGGATCTGGCTTCCGATTCCCGTGCCGTTCCCTTTTCCGAGGAAACCTGCGATTACGATCGGCGTCTGCATCAGTGACGATGCAAAGATCACAGGGATGACACCCGCTGTATTCACACGAAGCGGAATATGAGTGGACTGTCCGCCATATGTCTTTCTTCCCTGCACTTTTTTAGAATACTGTACCGCGATCCGTCTCTCACCACTCTGAAGGATAACGACAAAGATCACGACTACAAGAATAACAGCCAGAATGATCAGACCTGCAAGTCCTGCCTGTGCCAGCTTCTTGCCACTCATAAACTGCTGATACAGTGTCACAAAATCATTCGGCACACGTGAGATGATGTTGATCAGGAGCACGATAGAAATACCATTACCCACACCATTCTCTGTGATACGCTCGCCGATCCACATAAGGAATGCACTTCCGGCTGTCAGCGTACAAACAACGATTGCACAATTTACGAAATTATACTCCTCAAGGAGTCCCTGACGTCCCAGTCCCACTGCAAGAGCCGTTGACTCGATAAGCGCCAGCGCAACTGTCACATATCTTGTGATAGACGCGATTTTCTTTCTTCCCTCTTCTCCTTCTTTCTGCATCTCTTCCAGCTTCGGAATCGCGATAGTAAGGAGCTGCATAATAATGGAAGATGTAATGTACGGTGTAATGCTCAATGCAAAAATAGAGAAATTCGTAAAGGAGCCGCCGGTGAACGCCTCAAAAAAGTTGAAAGCGTCACCGGTCTGCTGTGCAAAAAATTCCTGAATGAAAGTCGGATCCACACCCGGTGTAGGCAGCAGAGATCCGAGCCTTACAACAATGAGCATCATAAATGTGTAGAAAATTCTTTTTCTGATGTCTTCTATTTGAAATGCTCTGCGTACTGTTTTAAGCATTAGATCACCTCTGCTTTTCCACCAAGTGCTTCAATCCTCTCAGCTGCTTTTGCGCTAAATGCATTAGCCTGAACTGTAAGCTTCTTAGTTAACTCTCCGTTTCCAAGAATTTTAACTCCATCTCTCGGGTTCTTAACAATCCCGCTCTCGATCAGCGTATCAACAGAAACTGTCGCGCCATCCTCGAACCTCTCAAGAGCCCCCAGGTTGATAGCCACGATTGTCTTGGAGTTCCTGTTTGTAAATCCTCTTTTCGGGATTCTTCTGTACAAAGGCATCTGACCACCTTCGAAGCCAGGTCTGGTAGCACCTGAACGCGCCTTCTGTCCTTTGTGGCCTTTGCCGGCTGTCTTACCGTTTCCTGAACCATGTCCACGGCCTCTTCTGAAATTATCACTCTGTTTAGAACCGTCTGCCGGTCTTAAGTTTGATAA
>DXCD01000138.1 GCA_019116185.1 Candidatus Mediterraneibacter stercorigallinarum | reverse complement strand
ACGGGATCACGCTGTTCATGCAGATGACAGGCCTCAAGCTTGCATGGCAGGATGTGCCTAAGTATCAGAGAAAGCTGCGGAATATCATGGCATATAATCCGGCGGCAAAGATCCAGGAATTTATAAAAGAGTCCGTGCTGGAAGAACATAATGTTAATTTCGACAAGCTGAAGGATGCTAAAAAGAATATTGAAAAAGTGAATCAGACTTTAGAGCAGATCAATCAGGAACTTCAGGACCTGGATGCTATATTAAAAGACTATGGCGAGCATGACAGAAGGGCGCTCAGACTGCAGATCGATGATATTAAGATCAAATATAAAAATGTAGTCGCTTACCGGACGAAACGCCGGGAAGCTGAAGAGGCAGTGAGTAGGAACCGGACCACGTGCCAGGCTCTCGGGAAGATGATCCAGACAGAAATCGGGGAGATCGAAGAAATTGAAAGTTATTATTCCGAGGCGAAAAGCGCGCTGCGGGAGATGGATGTTTCAAAGGCGATCTTTGCATCCGAACAGCTGATCAAAAGCTATGAACAGCAGCTTGAGGCCCTGGACAAGGAGAAAGAAGCGCTGGAGACCTTTCAGGCTCGGATCCGGCACATCCTGAGCCGGACGAACGAGTCCGGGGAGTCGCTTCCGGATAATGGCATGGCGGAGAAGCTGACATCAGGGGCAGTGGATCTTGCGGAGAAGAAAGCCTATATTGATACGCTGAAAACCGCGGTCCAGGACTGCCGCGACAGGATACTGGCGGAAAAGGGCGTTGCGGACGCGGAGCTTGCCGGAGTGCAGAAAGAATGTACAGAACAGACCCGTATTATTGAGACATGTGAGAAAAACAAGGCAGACTACTCTTATGCCGGGGAACAGATGGAGCTGATCCGGGAAATTAACCGGGAATTTGCCAGAAAGGGGATCCGCGGGGAAGCCCACATGGCATGTGAATATGTGGCGGGCTTAGAAGATGAAGAGTGGCGGGATGCCATTGAGGCGTTTCTGGGAGTCCACAGGTATGCTGTGATTGTTGAACCCGCGCTTTTTGACATTGCAGACGAAGTTATGGACCGCTCTACACACCGTTATGTAGAGCTGGTCAATACAAAGCGTCTGATGACAAAAGAAATAAAGTGTACAGAAGATTCTGTCTATCATTTCCTGCATATCCGGAATGACACGGCGGCAAGGTATTTTATGTTCTGGCTGGGAAAGATTCATGCAGTGGACAAAAAAGATGTGCCAAATTATGATAACGCCATGTCAAAGGAAGGAAAACTGAGCCGCAACATGGCAGTTACTTATATCAATACGAAAAAGCTCAGAAGCTACTGTCTCGGAAATGAGGCGATCGAGCTGAACCGCCGGAAGGCAGAGGCACGGCTGAAAGAGCTCGAGGCAGAGGAAGCAGAACTTTTGAAACGTCAGAACCGGCTGAAAGCCAATGCAGATTTCCTGCAGGAAGGGCTCAATGCATTCCGGGAGTATAATCTTAACGCGCATAAGGAAGCATTGAAAGCAGCGGCAGAACTGAATGAAGAAAAAGCTCGTCATCAGGAGCTCCTTGAGGCGCAGAAGGACAATGCAGAATTTATCACCTTGTCTGAGCGGGTAGCTATGCTGGGCAGCCAGCTGGATGAGAAGAAAAAGATAAAAGACCGGCATCTTACAGAAAAAACGGTGTTAGAGGCCGAGTCAAAGACAAAGGAAAAAGAAATCAAAGAATATAAGGCAAAGGAGGAGGAAGGACAAAGGCAGCTGGAAGAAGAACGCGCCCGGTCCAGGTCTGCTGTGGAAGCCGCGGTCAGGGAGTATGACAGTTATCTGTCCGGCGGCAATAAGGAAGGCGGGCTGATGCAGCCTTCGACAAAGGAGAGGGCAGCCCGCAGGGTGCGTGAACTGGCGGCTGAGATCCTTGGCTTCCAGCAGGCGTATAATAACCGGAAGCAGGACATTGACAGGCTCCCGATCGGGCTGGAGTACGAGAGCATTTACCAGAAGCGCAGAGGCAGGATCTGGATTGATGATCTCCAGGGCATCCAGCAGAAATTAAAGGATCAGACTCTGAAGTATGAGCGTATCTTTAAGCGGGAGTTCGTCCTTAACATATACGAAGCCGCCAAGAGCGCCAGAAGCGATATTGCGGATATAAATAAGGAGCTGCGCAAGCTTCAGTTCTCTACAAAATATCAGTTTGATGTAAAAATGCTTGGCGATACTTCGGACTATGCCAAGATCCTGCGCTATGCAGAGTATCTCCAGGAAAGCAATGATATGGGGGACGGGCAGATGTCCCTGTCTGCTGTCACCGGGTATGACAATGACGAAGTGGAGGCAAGGGAAAAGGAGATCAAGGACATTATCAATAAGATCATCGATAAAAACGATATGTCTGAGATGAAAAAGTTCGCTGATTACCGCAACTATATGAGTTATGAGATTATTATCAATAATGACGAGGTAAAGGACGGAAAGCTGTCCAAGCAGGTGGGATATAACTCCGGCGCGGGAACCCAGATCCCGTACACGCTCATCTTGTCAGCGGCATTATCCATGCTGTATAATGTCCGGGTCAATTCCGTAAGGCTTATTTTTATTGACGAGCCATTTGAAAAGATGAGTGACCACAATATCAAGCTCATGCTGGACTTCTTTAAGAACCAGGATTTCCAGGTCATCTTCTGCGCGCCGCCGAACAAGCTGGAATCCATCGGTAATGAATGCGGCGTCATCATTCCCGTGCTGAAGATCAGCAATGACAATATGCAGATAGGAAAGGTCAGATTCCATGAGCAGTAAAGACTATATCAAAGAGATACTGGACCGGCTGATGAAGAAATATCAGAACCGCGCAGCCAGGCCGGAAGGCGGGGGTATAACCAGAAGGATCATTGTAAAACCCTCAGAACTGTACCGCCGTTACGCGGATAATAACGCTGACATCTCAGTGAAGCAGGCGATCCATGAAGCGGCAGAGACCCTGTCCGATATGGGGATGGTCACTGTGGATCATCTGAAATTCAGCACAGATATCGAAAGGATCTATCTCTGTCAGGAGAAAGCAGAAGCCATTTATCGATATCTGGAAGATACCTACGGGGATATTCCCCAGGGGAGGCTGCGGCAGCAGGCAGAAGCCCTGCTGGATGAATATGAGACCGGATATGCCGGTCCAGATGAGGGCGGCCTGATCGGGACATATTGCCGCACCATCCGCACGCAGCTTGAGAAGCCGTCCTATCTGCCAGAGCCCAGGCTCATTGGGGCAAACTTGAAAATGCTGAAATTTATGGAAGAAAACCGGGAAGAACTTTATGTGAAAGAGGCTTCAATGCTGGTGTATGGTGATTCCAAATGGTTTGAAGAACATAATTACGATGAGATATGCGGCATCGCCCGCCAGGCTCTGAATATGCCCAGGGAAGAGGATGAGAAGAATGACGCAGTGCTTGCACAGTATTGCATTCTGCCTACAGAACAGGAGATCTTTATCAAAGGGAACTGGAGACTGGAATGGGAAGATCGTGTTATCGAGACGGCAGGATTAAAAGGCGGCATCGCTGTATTGTCAAGCGATATGCAGCGGATCAAAAGGATCAAGGCTTCCTCCCCGCGGCTGATGACAGTAGAGAACAAGACCTCCTACCAAAGAATGCAGCCCGGGGAAGCCGCGCTCTTGTATCTGGGAGGATTTGCAGCCAGGTATCAGATTTTCTTTCTGAAGAAGACTTTTCAGGATAATCCGGGGCTCGAATTCTGGCATTTCGGAGACATTGATGTGGGTGGATTCCTGATCCACCGCCATCTGTGCCGCGCTTCCGGCATCAAGTTCAGGCTGTACCACATGGGGATCGCGCAGCTTGAAGATGCCAGATATAAACCGTGCCGGAAAAAGCTGACAGAAAATGACAGGAACAGGATGAAAGGGCTGATGGAGGAGGAAGCGTATAGAGACGTGCTGCGGTACATGGATGAGCATGATGTGAAGCTGGAGCAGGAGATCATCAGCTATTATGAGAGGTGAAAAGGGTACAGAACAAACATTCGATTTTGTTCTGTACTTTCTTTTTATATTTTGCTATAATAGCGGGAGAGAATGAAAATATAACAAGACACTGGCGGCGCAGTTCTGCAGCGGGTGCGAGAAATTTTTCCTAAACAATGCTGTAGAGTATTTCATCTTCTTGTGTGCCGGAGGCAGAAAATGAGGTATATCTGATGCTTTTTCGCGCTGTTTCGCCCAGATTTTGTGGACAGAACAGGACTAAATGGACAGGGTGATACTAGTCGGACAAAATGATTTTGTGACTTTTTTATAGGGGAAATTCGCAATGGAAAAAAGCTATTGAATTTAAAGGTGAAGAATATGAAAAAGAAAAAAGAAATATCTATAGTGCGCTCTTCGGCAGCAGAGTATTTGACATTTATTACTGCTACAGGGGAAAGTGATGTTAATGCTATATATTTTGATGAAAATGTTTGGCTGACCCAGAAAATGATGGGGCTGCTTTACAATGTGGAAACTCATACGATTAATTATCACTTGAAGAAGATATTTGCTGATGGAGAATTAGACGAGAATTCAGTTATTCGAAAATTTCGAATAACTGCTTCAGATGGGAAGAGCTATAACACAAATCATTATAATTTAAAAGCAATTATTGCTGTGGGAAATAAGGTTGACTCTCCGAGAGCAGTCCAGTTTCGAA
>DXCD01000137.1 GCA_019116185.1 Candidatus Mediterraneibacter stercorigallinarum | reverse complement strand
CTTCACTGATATATTCATCTGTCTTAGCCATAGTGCTGAAATCCTCCCTGGTCTTCCCACTGAAAAACTGCATCCAGCGAATGATTTTGTCTTCGCTCCGGACTTTTGCCGGTATCTTTCTCAGTTCCAGGATATGGAGCTCCATCAAGTCAGTGTACGGTGCCCCTGTCTTGGTGTCGCAGAATGAGATCTTATGGTAACATCTTTTGTCATCCGGGAAATGGATGAAATCAAGAATGCTCACATGGATACATTTTTTCAGCTTTTCGTAGGAGTCTCCTTTTTTAATCTGTCCGGTATACAGTTTTCCCAGATAAAATAAAATCCGGTTTGTCCAGTATGAGAAATATATGACCTGCATTTCCATATCAATCTGGGTGCCGTCCTTGAGAAGCACTGCCACATCCAGGACGCCCAGCTTGTCGTCACTGTATTCGGCTGGCAGGATTGTGGGCAGCAGGGTAGTTTCCTGAATGTCTTCCGGCTTTCTGCCAAGGAGTGCCGCAATGAATCCTTTTCTTACTTTTTCATTCTGCATCAGTTCTTTGAAACAGAAATCCACTGTGGGAAGCATTATGAAATTGTTGTTTGTCTGTGTCATAGACGTTTCTCCTTTCTGTGTTGTAAATACGGTTTCACAGAGACGCGCCTCTGCGGCGGCATCTCTTGCGAATGCAGTCCCATACAGAAAAGGATCTGGTCTGAGTTTATTTTATCACATCTCCCGGATGTGTAAAGGAGAACCTGTTTCTTGGTGTTTTCCTGATGCTTTTCTGTATGAATACTGAGTTTCCGGCTGCTTCATTATCGGGGTATCATCTGGAATACAGATCCGAAAATGAGAATTGAAATAAAAGACTGTCTTTTTAAGTACATGCAGAATAGCACAGATTGGCATAAAGTGCAATGAAATGACAGGAATCATTGCATTTTTATTTCTGGAGAGATGAGTATATGCTGGGACCTTGTATTTGAAATAATGTTTGCCCGGATGTAATAGGTGATGGAAAAAGTGATTGAAAAAGAGAAAAAAGGAGACGAAATGCATAAGAAAACAATAAAAAACGACAAAGTGTAGTAAAAAATGTCGTATAAGATAATGGAAATTCACAATGATTATGTGTATAATAGATAATAACCATAATTTTTGACGAAAAGGAGGAAAAAAGGAGTATGAGACGAAAAAAACGATGGAATGCCCTGCTGGCAGTGGCGCTGGCAGGTCAAATGACCATCACGGCAGTTCCAGTGTATGCGGCAGGATCAGAGGAAGGCATTCGGGACATGGCAGAGACAAAGGCTGGGGAGATCGATCCGGATGCGTCAAATAAGCCCATGCCTGACGGCAATGAGCTGAGGATGTGGTATACAGCACCGGGAACTCAGTCAGACTGGGAGAATACAGCCCTTGTGATCGGGAACGGTAAGACGGGAGGGATCCTGTTCGGCCAGGTGGCGAATGACCAGATCCATTTTAATGAGAAGACACTCTGGCAGGGCGGTCCCAGCGAGAGCCGTCCGAATTATGACGGAGGCAACCGCGACGAGGCAGTGACAGAGGAGCAGCTGGAAGCGCTGCGCCAGAAGATGGATGATCATTCATCTTCTGTTTTCCCGCAGGGGACGTCCACAACTACAGAGGTTTGGGGCGATGGAGCGGGAATGGGACAGTACCAGGACTTTGGTGATCTCTATCTGGACTTTTCGGCAACAGGCATGACGAATGACAATGTAGAGAATTATGTCCGTGACCTGGATATGAGGACCGGTATTTCATCCGTGAATTACGACTATGACGGAACCCACTACGAGAGAGAATATTTTGCCAGCCATCCGGACAATGCGGTGGTTACCAGGCTGACTGCTTCCGAGAAAGGGAAGATCTCATTCACCGCATCCGTGCAGGCGGCTTCCAGGCTGACGACGACGACTTCGGCAGAAGGAGGGAAGATCACGCTGGCAGGTCAGGTTAATGATAACCAGATGAAATGCGAGATGCAGGCGCAGATTGTAAACGAAGGCGGTACCGTCACTGATAACGGGGACGGAACTGTGACAGTAGAGAATGCGGATGCAGTGACAATTGTCTATTCCACGGACACTGATTATAAGAACGAGTACCCGGTGTACCGGACCGGAGAGACTGCGGAGGAACTGAGCGCGTCCCTGACGGAGACTGTGGACGCGGCGGCAGCTAAGTCCTACGATGAGCTCCGTTCCGGGCATGTGGCAGATTACTCCGAGCTGTTCGGACGTGTAGAGATCGATCTTGGCGGAGACTGCGCGCAGAAACCTACTGACCAGATGATGGAAGAGTACCGGGCAGGAAACCACGACCATGTCCTGGAAGAGATGGTCTACCAGTTCGGACGTTACCTGACCATTGCGGCATCCAGGGAAGGGGACGAGCTGCCAAGCAACCTGTGCGGTATCTGGATGATTGGCAGCGCAGGACAGTATTGGGGAGCAGATTTCCATTTCAATGTCAATGTGGAGATGAACTACTGGCCGGCATACCAGACAAACCTGGCAGAGTGTGGATCTGTATTTACGGATTATATGGAATCCCTTGTACAGCCGGGACGTGTGACGGCAGAGAAATCCGCGGCACAGAAGACAGAAGATGTGATCAATACACCGATCGGAGAAGGAAATGGTTTTCTTGTAAATACACAGAATAACCCATTCGGATGCACGGCGCCGTTTGGCGGGCAGGAATACGGCTGGAACGTGACCGGATCCTCCTGGGCGCTTCAGAATGTGTATGACCAGTACCTTTTCACGCAGGATAAGGAACTGCTGGAGAATACAATCTATCCCATGCTCAAAGAGATGACGAATTTCTGGGATGGATTCCTCTGGTGGAGCGACTATCAGGACCGCCTTGTAGTGGGTCCATCCTTCTCGGCAGAGCAGGGACCGACTGTCAATGGTACGACTTATGACCAGTCTCTTGTATGGGAACTGTATGATATGGCGATCGAAGCGTCGGAGATCCTGGATGTTGACGCGGAGGAGAGAGAAGCGTGGAAAGAGACTCAGAGCCAGCTCAACCCGATTATTATAGGCGATGAGGGACAGGTCAAAGAGTGGTATGAGGAAACCACGACCGGAAAGGCGCAGGCAGGAGATCTTGCGGAAGTGGATATCCCGAACTTCGGCGCGGGCGGAAGCGCGAACCAGGGCTCCCTCCACCGTCATACTTCTCAGCTGATCGGCCTGTATCCGGGGACGCTCATTAATAAAGATACCGAGGAATGGATGGAGGCAGCGGTTAAGACGCTGGAGATCCGTGACGAGCGCGGGTCCGCAGGTGAAGTGGGACCGGCCGGAACCGGATGGTCCAAGGCGCACAAACTGAACATGTGGGCGCGTACCGGAAACGGTGAGAACACATACAAGCTCATCAGCGGTATGATTGCCGGAAACAGAAATGGGATCTTGAATACATTCCTTGATTCCCATCCTCCGTATCAGATTGACGGAAACTATGGCCTGACTGCGGGAATGAACGAGGCACTGCTTCAGAGCCAGCTCGGATATACCCAGTTCCTTCCGGCAATTTCAGAGGCGTGGTCAGAAGGAAATGTACAGGGAATCGTGGCGAGAGGCAATTTTGTGATTGGCATGGAATGGTCAGATAATTCCGCAGACAGATTCACAGTTACTTCCAGAAGCGGCGGTACATTTACAGGTGAATATGACAATCTTGGAGCATACGAAGTGAAGACAGCGGACGGAACTCCGGTGGAAGTGACAAAAATATCTGAGGATAAGATTTCTTTCCCGACAGAGCAGGGAGAGACCTATGTGATTGATTTCAACAGCACGCCGGTTAAACT
>DXCD01000136.1 GCA_019116185.1 Candidatus Mediterraneibacter stercorigallinarum | reverse complement strand
TAACCCAACATTCAGAACAATACCAATCCCGATATACATACTCAAAAGGGAGGACATGCCGTAACTTACAAACGGAAGCGGTATACCGGTATTCGGGAAAAGGCCCGTCGCAACGCTGATGTTGATAAAACTCTGTATGGCTATCTGCGAGGCGATCCCGCAGCAAATAAGCCTTCCCCCTAGATCTTGTGCTCTCATACCTATCAATAGGCATTGTATTACAATTAATAATAGCAGACCAATCACAATACAGCAACCCACAAAGCCTAATTCTTCTCCGACAATCGCAAAAATAAAGTCGGTCTGAGGTTCCAGTATGAAATTTCCATTTTTCACGGAAGTAGTTGTATTGTTATTGAGTCCTTTTCCAGTAAGCTGGCCGGAACCGATAGCCATGATGGAATTGTTCTGCTGGTAGGCCTCATCGCTTTTATATTTCTCCGGCTGCAGCCATGCAAGAATACGCGTCTCTTGATAGCCATGCAGAAGATCCAAATCCGAATGCACGATCAGGCTCAGAAGGATGATGACTGTTGGTACAGTAACCAGAAGAACCACTCCGATAAATTTATAGCTCAGTCCGCCTACATACATCAATACGCAAAATACAAGGACTATGGAAATCGTTGTGGAAAGATCGGGCTGCTGGTAAATAAGAAAACATGGAACAGCCAGAAGTCCCAAGGTCTTAATGATCGTGAGCGGTTTTTTCATCTCGCCCTCATGTTTCATTATAAATTTAGCAAAAAACAGCACAAGTAATATCTTGGCAAGTTCCGACGGCTGGAATGTGGTAAACCCCAAATCTATCCATCTTGTGGCTCCATTGACATCTTTTCCAAAGAAACGCACTACCAGCAAAAGTCCCACCGTCAGAGCGTAGAGCAGCCACTGAAGATTCAGGATCCATACATAGTCTATCAAGGATACAATGACCAGTGCGATCAGACCGATGATCAGACCGATGATCTGTTTTCCCTGCACAGACTGTTTGGCGCTCCCAATAAGCATAATCCCAAGGGATGTGAGGGCCAGCACCAGAACAAGCAATGTGAATTTATAATCTTTTAAACGATAAGGTTTCGTAATATTCAGTATTTTCAAAGCTTTTCTCCTGTCAGTGTAATGGTAATCCGGGAACGGCTGATGGAAACATCAAAGGTTTCCGGTGTTGTATCAATGTATTTTGAAATTGTTGCAAACAAATCTTTTTGAAACAATTCTCCCACATTCGGGTTACAATCAATTCTGTCAGAAACAATCAGAGTTCGCAGACGGTCTTTGGCAATTCCGACAGACGCTTTTCTTTCCATTCCTTCAAATATACCCATCTCAAAGCCTCCTGACTAATTCTTTTTGAATAAATGGGAAAGTCTGGAAAGCAGACCTCCTTTTTCATCCATATTCATAATCGGGATGTCTTCTCCGATGATCCTGCGGCAAATGTTCATGTATGCCTTTCCGGAAAGGCAATCCTGATCGATAACCGGTTCCCCCTGGTTGGTAGCCACCACCACCTGCTCGTCATCTGGTATCGCACCGAGAAGATGGATTGGAAGGATCTCCGTCACATCATCCACGGACATCATATCTCCTCTTTTTACCATATCGATCCGGATCCGGTTGATGACAAGCTCCAGATTTCGAAGCTGCTGTGTTTCCAGAAGTCCAATGATCCTGTCCGCATCACGTATAGCAGACACTTCCGGTGTGGTTACAACGATGGCTTTGTCTGCCCCTGCCACCGCATTCTGAAATCCCTGCTCAATGCCAGCCGGACAGTCCAGAAGAACATAGTCGTACTCATCTCTCAATTCCGCCGTAAGCTTTCGCATCTGTTCCGGGGAGATAGCGGATTTATCTTTTGTCTGTGCGGAAGGAAGAAGGTACAGTCCTTCATATCTCTTGTCTTTGATAGCCGCCTGTTTAAGCCTGCATTTTCCCTCAATCACATCCACAAGATTGTAAACGATTCTGTTTTCGAGCCCCATGACCACATCCAGATTCCGAAGTCCGAGATCTGTGTCGATCACGAGAACTTTCTTGGAAAGTTTCGCAAGACCTGCTCCTATATTCGCTGTCGTTGTCGTCTTCCCGACGCCTCCCTTTCCTGAAGTAACTACGATGATTTCACCCATTTTCTTTTCCTCCTGCTAAATCCTGATGAACCGGCAGGGGTCTCTTGCCGCCTGCCGTAATGTCTTTGGTAAACTCTCGTCTGCTTCGTCTTTAGTCTCCGGATACGACAGATCCAAGAGAGGAAGCATGTCCTGTCACGATTTCATCTTTCTCATCCAGGTTGTAATAGTAACGAATGATATCCCTGCCCACTTCGGAAGGATAAGTTGAATTATATCCGTTGGCGATACGGATCGCAAACGCGATCTCCGGATCACTGCTCGGTCCAAAACCGACAAACAGACCGTGGTTTGGATGCGTTGTGCTCTGCTGTGCAGTACCCGTTTTTCCGGAAAGTTCAAAATTTCCGAGACTGCCGAATGTGTACGAAGTACTTGTGACTACTCTTCTCATACCGCTTTGAACCGCATCCCATGTGGAGGAAGAAACCCCTTCAACCTGATTTTTAACCTTTGGCTCATAATCTTTCACAAGCTTTCCATTTACATCCGTCACTTTATCCAGCAGACTTAGGTCATAGACTGTTCCTTCGTTGGCAATCGCTGTAATGTATCTGGCCAGTCCTGCTGTCGTGTAGTTGTTG
>DXCD01000017.1 GCA_019116185.1 Candidatus Mediterraneibacter stercorigallinarum | reverse complement strand
ATGCGCTTTCTCGATCTCGTCAAATAAAACGACAGAATACGGGTGCGTCCTCACCTGGTCGCTGAGCTGCCCGCCTTCTTCATGTCCCACATATCCCGGAGGTGATCCGATCATCTTGGCAACAGAGTGTTTCTCCATATATTCTGACATATCGACCCGGATCATGGATTCCTCATTGCCGAACAATGCTTCTGCCAGAGCCTTGGACAGCTCTGTTTTGCCCACACCCGTAGGTCCCAAGAACAGGAAGGAACCGATCGGACGCCTCGGGTCTTTCAATCCCACGCGTCCTCTCCTGACCGCCCGCGCCACGGCGCTGACCGCCTCTTCCTGGCCGATCACTCTCTTATGCAGGACGCTCTCCAGTTTCCTCAGCCGGTCCGTATCACTCTCTGCCAGCTTCTGCACCGGAACTTTCGTCCACGCGGAGACCACCTCCGCGATATCATCCTCCGTCACTTCCGGGCGGGCGGACGCGGTCTTTTTCTGGAACCGCTTCTTCAAGCTCTCCAGCTTCTCCTCTGCCTGTTCCTGCTCTTTCTGGATCAGGGAAGCCTCCGCGAAATCACCCCTGCGGATACTCTCCTCTTTCTGCGCGGCCAGCTCTTTAACTGTCTCCTCCAGCGCCGCCAGATTATCCGGCACCTTGTATCCTTTGAGACTGACTTTCGAACATGCTTCGTCCAGCACGTCAATCGCCTTGTCCGGAAGGTTGCGGTCCGTAATGTACCGCTGCGCCAGCTGCACAGCTGTTTCCATGGCCTTTTCATTGATTGCGGCCTTGTGGTGGCCTTCATATTTTTCTTTCAGCCCGCGGAGGATCTCCAGGCACTGTTCCGTTGTCGGCTCCTCCACTGTCACAGGCTGGAAGCGCCGCTCTAATGCCGCATCCTTCTCGATATATTTCCGATATTCCGTGATCGTGGTGGCCCCGATCAGCTGCATCTCCCCTCTTGCAAGAGAAGGCTTCAGGATATTCGACGCGTCGATCGCGCCCTCCGCGCCGCCCGCTCCGATCATCGTATGGATCTCGTCAAGGAACAGGATCACATTTCCCGCTGACTCCACCTCAGCGATCAGGCCTTTCATCCTTTCTTCGAATTCCCCGCGGTATTTTGAGCCCGCGATCAGTCCGGGCAGATCCAGGGTATAAATGCGTTTATCTCTCATCTTCTCCGGGACAACTCCCGCGGCGATCCGCTGCGCAAGACCCTCGACTACCGCTGTCTTGCCCACCCCCGGCTCTCCGACCAGACAGGGATTATTCTTTGTCCTGCGGCTTAAGATCTGCATGAGACGGTACATCTCCTGCTCTCTCCCCAGCACCGGATCCAGCTTCCCTTCTTCCGCGCGCGCCGTCATATCCGTGCAGTACTGCTCCATCATGGAGCCGGCTCCCTTCTGTCCTTCCTGTATCTCCTCCTGATATTCCTTTGCATCCACTCCGGCTGCATTCATAATATCCTGAAATATCTTCTGAAGATTGATATTTAAGGTGATCAGGATACGGGTCGCCACACAGTCCACATCTCTGATCATGGACAGCAGAAGATGCTCGGTCCCCACGCTGGCAGTGCGCAGCCTGCGCGCCTCCTTCTCGCTGTTGTCCAGTATATATTTAAATCTCGGGCTCTCCTCCGGCTTTCGTCCGGCAAAAACATCCTCCGGGGGCGCGATCAGTTCATCCATAAGCCGGAGCACATCCTTTTCCTCCACCCCGTTCTGGGCCAGGATCTGTCCCGCGACCCCTGAATATTCTGACCGGAGCCCCAGCAGGAGATGTTCCGTCCCTATATACGGATGCTGCATCTCCCTTGCCTTCTTTGAAGCGTATCTGATTGCCCGCTCTGCCTGTTCTGTATATGAAATACGCATAAACTCCTCCTATTATCCGCGTTATTGTATGCTGTAATCATCAAATATTTCATCCACCAGATCATGTACCTCCTGCCGGGAAATATTCTTACAGACTCCCCGTGCCAGCACGATCTGAAGCTCCCGCCGCATCTCCTCCAGCTGCTCCAGCTTATCGATATCCAGCGCGATTACAGCCCCCCGCCTTTTATCCAGGCTGATGTAGCCCTCTCTCTTCAGCACGCTGTATGCCTTATTCACTGTATGCATATTCACCCCGATCATGTCCGCCAGCTGGCGCACTGACGGGAGCGAATCCCCTTCACGGATCACGGACGTGGCAATCCCCATAATGATCTGATTGCATAACTGGATATAGATCGCCTCATCACTGTCAAAATCAACTTCTATCAGCATGGTACTCTTCCTTTCCGGTGTGTGTTATACGTATAATAGCACAAAACTATGATTTTTCAAGTTTTTTTGGAATTTCCATTTAGGCTGAAATGCTGATTCCATAACAATTTCTTTGATTGTTGCAAAAGCTCCGATAATCGAGCCGATATATCCGCCAAAAAATCCTGCCCAGCCATCATTTGACACATTCGAGATTATACCATTATTAAAAATAATATATTGTAAAAATACTGGAATTAATGTAATGATCAGTAAGATAATGATCCCCCACCTTAAATATGGCTTCACAATATCCCTCCTTTACAAATTTTATTGTTTTTAATATACCATCTGGATAATCGATATTCAATTGTTGAGTACTCGCCTCACGGAAATCAGAACAGAAGCTCTATCCAGTTCTCCCAAGAACTGATATAATATCTGGTGTAACAGTCAGCAGGCACATCGGTCCGTTGACATTTACATTTCATCAAACCAGGCGCTCCGCCTGGAAACAAGATACGAGGAGGAAGAAATATGTTGGTTCTGACAACGGAACAGATCCCCGGTCATGAATATGATATCCTGGGACTGGTAAAAGGCAGCACGATCCAGTGCAAAAATATCGGCCGCGATATCGGGAGTTCTTTTAAGAACCTCGTAGGCGGCGAGATGAAATCCTATGTGGATATGATGAACGAGGCAAGAGACATCGCGCTTGAGCGTATGGAACAGGACGCGCAGAGACTCGGCGCAGACGCCATTGTATGCATGCGTTTTGCTTCAAGCGCTATCATGCAGGGCGCGGCAGAAGTCATTGCATATGGAACAGCTGTAAAATTCAAATAATATGCACAATGATTTACATAAAGAGTCCCGGAGGATTTCCGGCAGAGTTTTCGAAATGATCAGAAAGCCCTGCTCAAAATCCACCGGGACCTTTTACACTTTTTACAGATTGCCCAGCAGCTTGTCAATGCTTACCAGCTTCACGCTGAGCACGAAAATATCTGCCGCCACTGCCAGCTCTTCCGGTGTCGGATAAGACGGCGCGATACGGATATTGCTGTCATGCGGATCCTTTCCGTACGGGAAGGTAGCGCCTGCGCCTGTCATTACAAGACCCGCCTCTTTTGCCTTTGCCACAATCGCTTTCGCGCAGCCTTCCATCGCGTCAAAGGAGATGAAGTATCCGCCCAGAGGCTTGATCCATGAGCCGATCTCCAGACCGCCCAGCTCTCTCTCAAGCACATTGATGACCGCCTCGAATTTCGGGCGCATGATATCTGCATGCTTCTTCATGTGCTCCACAATACCATGGACATCTTTGAAGAAACGCACATGGCGGAGCTGGTTTACTTTATCATGTCCGATCGTCTGGAATTTCAGCATATCACGGATGTCCTTTAAGTTCGCCTCAGATGCCGCGATCGCCGCGATACCTGATCCCGGGAAGCTGATCTTGGATGTGGACGAGAACTTATATACCATATCCGGATTGCCGGCTTTCTTACACTCAGACAGGATCTCGATCAGATAGTCCTGCTTATCCTCATAAAGGTGGTGAACGCAGTATGCATTATCCCAGTAAATGCGGAAATCTTCTGCTGCCGGCTTCAGATTTGCGAAACGGAACACCGTCTCATCAGAATATGTGATGCCCTGCGGGTTGGAATATTTCGGCACACACCAGATTCCCTTGACTGCCGGATCTTCGCTGACCAGTTTCTCAACGATATCCATATCCGGACCCGCTGGAGTCATCGGCACATTAACCATCTCAATGCCAAAGTGCTCTGTAATCGCAAAATGTCTGTCATATCCCGGAACCGGGCATAAGAATTTCACCTTATCCAGCTTACACCATGGCGTGCTTCCCATAACGCCGTGGGTCATGGCACGTGCAACCGTGTCATACATCACATTCAGGCTGGAGTTTCCGAAGATGATCACATTATCCTTCGGGACTTCCATCATATCGGCAAGGAGCTGCTTTGCCTCTGCGATCCCGTCAAGACCGCCGTAATTCCTGCAGTCCACTCCGTCCTCACAGATCAGGTTGGCGCTGCTGTTCAGCACATCCATCATTCCCATGGACAGATTCAGCTGTTCTGCAGACGGCTTTCCTCTGGACATATCCAGCTTCAGGCCTTTTGCCTTTACTTTCTCAAACTCAGCCTCAAGACCGTTTTTCAGTTCCAATAACTCTTCTTTACTTAAATCTTTGTATGCAGTCATTGCAGGATCCTCCACTCTTTTTTACTCACTGTCTGCTATTGTATATAATTTATGACGGTTCGTCAATGCTTTCTTGCATTTTTTATT
>DXCD01000135.1 GCA_019116185.1 Candidatus Mediterraneibacter stercorigallinarum | reverse complement strand
CTCCAGTGTGGAAGAGAACCCCCGGGACAGTGACTCCTCCATTTACAGGACACTTTCCCCGGGGGGCTCTCCCGCCGTTAATACAGCAGTTCCTTTATATATTGTTTATTCGCTTCCAGATCAATTTCCACCACGGACATATCCTCATATGTTCCAAAGCTATAAGTACCTTCTTTTGGCACAGCCGCCTGCTGGGTTGTCAAATGCTCCGTTCCCAGCACATCTGTGGCAATGTCATATAACTCCGTCACACTCATATTCGTTGAGACCTGTGTCATACAGTAGTTAATCAGGGAAAAGACCACTGACGGATCTTTCAGTTCCATAACTTTATTATAGATACCATATAGTACGGCGCGCTGACGTCTGGTCCTGCCGAAATCATTGTCAAGGCTTCTGTTTCTTGCATGTGCCAGAGCCTGGGAGCCAGTCAGCGTGACATATCCCGCCTGGATATCCGGCATCCCATTTTCACGGTAATACGCCGCCTCTTCTTCTGTAAGGTTCACCTTGATCCCGCCAAGCTGGTCAATAATACCCACCAGATTTTCAAAATTTATCACAATGTAATCCTGTACATCGAGATCAAACTGCTGATTGATCGTATTGATCGTCAGCCCCACTCCTCCATACGCAAAAGTATGACCGAGTTTACTCTGTCCATACCCGTCAATCTCGATAAGAGTATCTCTCAGGAAAGAAATGACAGATGCTTTATTCTCTGCCTTATTAAAGGACACGAGCATTATCGTATCAGAACGCCCCAGCTCCGCGCTCGGATCACGAGAATCAGATCCGACAAGCAGAACATTGATGACATCTTCATCCTTTGGATCCTGCCTGGCGATCTGCACATCCTTAGCCTTCGGGTCCACATCATCCGGATCCACGATCCCGACCGAATCACTGTACAGCCCCCACATAACCGAGCCGACCGTTCCTGCCACCGTCAGCAGACACACAAGGAAAAGGCAGATGACAAACGACGCTGCTTTATGTTTCTTCATAAGCTTCCAGAGACTTTTTTTCTTCTTTTTTCTTCGTTTTTTTGCCTCTTTTCTCCGCTTTGCCTGTTCCTCCGACTTTTCTATGTTTTCGCTCTGTTCCTCTGCTGCTGTCTTTTCTTCTTTCTCCATCTCTTTCCGCCTCCCTGAGGTTGTTATACCTGCTCTTACCTGTTACTCTTTCAGAACACGTCCATATTCATCTTCTGTCTTTCCGGTATCTTTCAGTCTTCCACGGCGTGAATAACTTCCATACCTGCCATAGCTTCCATAATGTCCATACCTGCCATAGCTACTGTATTTTCCATACCCGTAGCCATATCCGTACCTGCTTTCCTTGTGATTGGTATCGCCATTGAATACATAGCCCAGTATCTTTGCATTTCTCATGGACAGCACCTCGACTCCTCGTTTGATTCTGCCCATTTTGGTGTAATCACAGCGTATTACATACAAAACCGAATCCGCATGTTTCACCAGAAGAGAGGCATCCACCAGCAGTTCCGCAGGTGCGGTATCCAATATAACATAATCTGCATGCCGGCGGAGTGTTTTCACTATTTCCCCCATCTTTCTGGAACCGAGCAGAGCTGCATCCTCATTATCCGGCTCACCGCCATAAAGGATACGCAGATCCATATTTTCTTCCTGTACTTTACTCAGTGCGCTTTCTATGGAAATCTCTCCCCTGAGCACTGCCCCGATGCCCTCATGGTTTTCTTCATTCTGCATTGCTGCTTTTACAGACGGATTTCTGGGATCACAGTCCACAAGGATCACGCTCTTCCCCTGCTTTGCCAGCGCAACTGCCAGATTCACCGCCACCGTTGTCTTTCCTTCGCCGGGTACAGAACTGGTCACCATGATTACGCTACCGTTCCGTTGTTCCAACTCGCGCATTACGCGAATCCTTAGCCGGCGGAAAGCCTCCTCGTAAAAGGGCGGGATCCGCTCGTTGAGGAGATTAATATTATTATTTTCCTCTTTCTTCCTCTTCTTCTGTCTTACATAAGGCAGGCTTCCGAGATCTTTGATATTGATCCTCTTTTTGATCTGATCCTTGGAATGCACCGTGCGTTTTAGGAATACGTACAAACAGAGAATCACTCCGCTTATAATAATTCCCTGGACCGCCCCCCTCTTATATGAGCCCCGTATCACGGTTTCTCGCTGTGTATCTGAAGGTATTCCCGTTTCATCCAGTATCTGAAGGCTTGTCTGTCCGAAAATATATTCCGCGACTTGGGGATAATTTTCAATCACCGAGTGAAGGACATTGTATGCCATCTGCGGGTCATTCGACGAAACTGATATTGTAATCATGTTTACGTCTTCTTCCGCCTTCACATTGATCGATCCGGGAAGATAATCAAGCCCCAGATCGCTGACCACCACATCCTGAAGCACTCCGCTGGTCAGGACATAGGGAAAGATTGCCGCCATTTCCTGGGCGGACTTTGTATTCGTGTACCCACCTCCCGGAGTCGTAACAGATACTGTTGCCGATGCCACATACTGCGGAGTATAGGAAAAGCTGGTGGAAAAATACGACCGCAGCGTACATATGATAACAATCAGCGCCAGCAGTACCCAGAGCTTTTTCACTCCATTCCAGAAAGCAGCCAGCAGATTCAATATATCAATCTTCTCGATCTCTTCTGTCGTTATTTTCTCTGTTATTTCCCTGTTCTCACTCATTGTTCGCCATTTTCACTTTCTTTATGAGTCTTCCCATACTTGCCATACTTTCCGTAGTGCCCGTACTCGCCGTACCTGCTTCCGTATCTGCCAAGAGTAGCATTTGCAACGCTGCCGAATGACTGCACGCCGTTCATGACGACCCCAAGGACATTTGAGCGCTGGGCCCGGAACTTGTCGATCATTGTATTGATATCTTCCGCATAAATGAAGTTCTGCCGTTCCACAAAAAGCACAGCATCCGCATACTGCGCCCAGATCTCCGCATCGCCGAGGACCGCCGTTGGAGAGGAGTCTATGATCACAAAATCTGCGGACTCCTTGCACCTGTTTAAAAACTTCCGTGTAATATCAGTCTGCAGTATATCCGTGGAAGAAGCATAACAGTTGCGACCGCCGATCACATACAGCTTCGGCACCTTCGTTTTCATAAGGAGTTCGTGGTTATTTTTCCGTTTAAGGAATTCTCCCAGCTCGTTTTCTTCTTTTGGATGCAGTCCAAAGATAAGGAACTGCGCCGGACGCCTCAGATCTCCGTCAACAAGCACAACCCGGTAATCCATCTTGGCCAGACTGATCGCAAGGTTTGCCGCCACGGTAGACTTTCCTTCGTTTTCCGATACACTTGTAACTACGAGAGTCCGCCACCCTTCCTTCTCCATCCGATATTCCACTTTGGAAGACAGTTTACGATAGCTTTCTACAAAGCCGAAACCAGCTAAAGGATCCGTGATAAGAAGCCCCCGCTTTTTGCGCCGCAGCATTTCCCGCAGAGTTTTATATTTCGGTTCATATGCAATGGCACCGAAGCTTCTCGCATCCAGTTTTTCCTCCACATCATCCTCTGTCTTTAATGTATCCCTCATCACAGAAAGGATTCCGAACAGCGCTGCAAACGCCGCAGCAGCCAGTAGAAACACCTGTTTCAGCGTCCCGCTCATATTAAGCGGATTGTCCGGAGAAAATGCAATCGTCGGATTTTCCAGCACATTCAGTACGATATCCCCCAGAGTATAAAAGGAAATGCTTGAGTAATTCTCCAGGATCCCCTCCATGATATCAAAGGATTCCCTGGAAGAAGGTGCGGTCACTCTCAGCTCCAGGAGATTGGTTCCTTCTGCTACATCTGCCCGGATCTCTCCATCAATTTCCTCTACTCCCAGTTTGCTGCACAGGATTTCCTGCATAGCATTGCTCTCAATGATCCGCTGGAATGTAGTCGCCATCGTGCTTGACGAACTCAAGGTTGAATAGGAGGCCGAGGTGTTCCGGTTCGACACAACAAAGGTCGTCTTTGTCGTGTATTCCGGCACATACCGCACGCTCAGGAAAATATACGTCAGCATCACTGCCGACAATGCCCCAAGCAGTATCACCCACCAGTTTACAACAATGTCGTGCACCAGCGTAAATGGCTCTATTTTATAATTTTCTAATGTCTGCCCCGTCGTTTTCTCCATCCGTGCTACCTCACTACTACTGCCAATTTTGTCGATGCCGTCACCCCGTCTGCTGTGGTAAACTGATAATCCACTGTATAGCATCCGGCAGTCTGATAATCCACTGTACCGGATACCACAACACTCTCCAAGCCGCCCGGAAGCATATCTCCATCCTCAGCAAACAGATACTCCGTACCATTTCTTTCCAGTCCGATTACAAACGAGTTCAGATCCAATGCCTGCCCCACGCCAGTATAAGCAATATACTGCGACAGCACGGGATAATACTTTTCACGTTCAAGAGGATCCGTCGGATCTGTCACAGTAACCGTCAACGCAACGGAGCAGGTATCCCCTGCACTGTTGCTCACCTGCACCTGTACCGGATAATCCCCTGCGCCGACAATATACGATGAATCACTGTAAGCCGCCCGGATCTGCTGTCTGATATCCCCGTCCAGGCAGTCCTCCACGCTCATATTCTCTGTCAGATTCACTTCAGCCATATCCTCCAGACTGTAGCGGAGCGGTGCTGACAGCATAATCTCTGGAGATGTATAATCCGTATACTGCAGGGTTCTTGTATAAGTCGCTGCCTGGTTTGCTTTATCAAATACTACATAGTTGACCGTGCGCTTGCCCGGTTCGGTGAAGTTTGACATTGACGAAACACGGATCGAATCTGTCAGATCACCATCTCGGTTGTCCTCTGCTGTCATGCCCTGCAGGAGCAGCGAGTCTTCATCCGCCACGCTGACAGAGACTGTATCCTCCGTACAAGTGATAACCGGAGGTGTATGATCTTGTGTGATCCTGTCCACTATATTATAGGTAATAAATGTAGCTAATGACAGCACAAAAAGCGCAGCCACCGCAATCCTCAGCCTTCTCATTTATGCGTTCTCCTTCCAGCCGTATGGTTCTCGAAATGAAATTTTCCGAAACTGCACCGTCTTTTCCCCATTGCATATTCTCTGGGGATTTGTGTTGAACAGTACATCCAAGTATTCCCTCGGGTAATCTTTCAGAAGATCATTATAGGCATCCGCCATACATGTTGTCCGCTGTAACGGACTGTGAGCATCGCTGGCAATCGCGCTGACAAGATTGTGGTTCAGCAGCTCATAAGCAGTCTCCTGAGCGCGGCGCCCGAACCTCCCCATAAAGCTCCCCTTATTGACCTGTATCTCATATCCTTCCTGCCTCCAGCGGTATACGATCTCCGGATCGTCCTGAATGAATTCATACCGCTCTGCGTGGGCAACCACCGGTATCGCCCTGACTTCCCGCACCCGTTTCAGCAGCCGGTGCGCAAAAGCCGGATTCTCGCGGAAATCAAATTCCATGAGAACATATTTTGTCCGATTAATAGGAAATATCTTTCCGTCTGACAACAGCCGTGGGACATCCTCTGTTGTAAAAACCTCCATCCCCGCCAGAAGCGTGATCCCGGGCACCTCCCTTTTCAGGATTTCCTTGGCATCCTGGAAATTCCGGACATATTCTTCCCCTAAATAATTGTCATACAGCCCGGGAATATTACAGTGGGGCGTCGCAACAATGATCTTTGTCCCGCTCTCATATGCCAGCTCTGCCATTTCTATGCTGTCATAGATGTCCCGCGCTCCGTCATCCACTCCCGGAAGTATATGCGTATGTATATCTATCATTTATCTTTCCTTTTAAATACAAGTTCCGATTACAAATTGAAATTATACCATGTTTTCAAAAAGCTGTGAACACTTTACACATGATTTCCACATATTGCACTATTACGCCGCGCCAGATACTGATGCGGTCAGTGTATTTTTCCCGCCAGAATCCCGTACAGCAGCGCCATGACCCTGCGTGCAGGCACGATCCTGATCCATACATGTTCAAAAAATTCCCACCAGAAGTCTCCCGGACGGATCATCTTTCCTTTCCGCTTTGCCTGTATAATAAGCGCAAAAATCTGGTCCCGCCGCAGAGGTCCCTCGATCTGGGTCTGCGCATCTCCCACCATATAGTACCCGTCAGGCTTAATTTTGTATATACGGTGCATCACATACCGCCCTCCGTCCCTCTGATAGAAGACCATATCGCCTCTGCGCAGCTCTCTTTCCGGTCTTGTAAAATAAATATAATCCCGGTTATGACAGAGGAACGGAGCCATACTGCTTCCCGCGATCAGCATAGACACAACCTTTCCCTCCTCTGCGATCTCCCGCAGAACAGACACATATTCTCTTGTATCAACCTGTTTTACATCCATAAGTTCCCCCTTATTCGAAGCCCGTCAATCGTGCATGCCTCCGCTCACTTCTCCGTCAGAAATCCATGGCCATACGGCTGGACTCTTCTTCACTCAGCTCTGTCACATGAGTCTCCATAACCCGGTACACCCTCTGACACAAATTCAGCACACTCGGGCGGTGCGTGGTGACAATACAGGTCTTATTCGGATGCCGCTTCACAATGTTGCGCAACACCGTTCGTTCTGTCGTCACATCAAGAGCGGAGGTCGCCTCATCCAGAAGCAATACCGGCGCATCTCTTAAGACTGCCCTTGCAATAGCGATACGCTGCGCCTGTCCCTCGGAGAGCCCACGTCCACGTTCTCCCAGATTGCTGTTGATCGTATCCGGCAGCTTCTCCACAAAATCCCATGCACAGGATACTTTCAGGGCATCGATGATTTCCTCGTCCGTAGCATCTTCCTTCACCATCCGCATATTTTCAGCAATGGTGCCGGATATAATCGTATTTCCCTGGGGCACATATGCAAAAAGATGCCGTGTTTCCGCATTCATCTCAATGCTGCTGCCGTCTGCTGCGCACAATGTCACACCGCCGTCCTGAGGACGGACCAGCCCGAGGATCAGTCGAATCATAGTGGTTTTCCCCTCTCCGGACGGCCCCACCAAGGCAACGATCTCACCCGGATTCGCTTCAAACGCGGACTCCGTGATCACCTGAGTTCCCTCTATATAGGAGAAATTCACATCCTCCATCTGCACGCGAAAGCCCTGCTCCGCATACTTGTCCATCTCACCGCTCTCCGGAATATGCACTTCCCTCGGGAGCTGTACCAGCTCTCTGATCCTGTGCGCGGATACTGAGCTGTTCAGGAAAGACGGGATGATAGATACCACATTGCTGAATGCTGATGACAGTTTGCTCCTCTGCTGAAGAAACAGAGTCATAGTCCCGTATGTAATGTCATTGCTCCAGAGACGAAACAGACAATACCCGAATGCAAGGAACTGCACCAGTGTGCCCATAACAGACATCAGAATATTCGTCTTGATGCTGAACAAATTATATTTCAGGCTGATATCCCGGAACTTCCCCTGCCACCAGCGCATCTTTTTGCTGTAATGGGGCGCAATGCCGAAAGACTTGATCGTATCAAAATTGTAGATCGCCTCCACCTCGAAAGTCATCAATTCGGAGCTCATCTCCCTCACCTTTTTGCTGTAATCTCTCTGCTTCTTGATCACAAAGCGGGACATAAGCAGCATAAACGGCGCGCTGCACAGAGCAATCACAGCCATGATCCAGTCATAGTGCAGGATCACAAAAAACGTAGCGATGAAATTATAAATTGCTATTATGATAGTGGGAAGCCAGCTGATCGCGTTGCTGCTGACCGTACCGATATCCCCGTTAAACCGGTTCAGAATGTCACCGTTTGAATATTCATTCAGTGACAGCCAGTCCGCATCCACGATCTTATCAAAAATATCCGCCTGGATATCATTATTAATATCAATGCTCAGTTTCGCCGTAATCCGGCTGATAATACTTCCGAATACGAGACTGAACACTGTACTTCCCACCATGATTACGATCATGACCCACAGCCTGCTGGAATCATGCCCCGTAATAATATCAATCATATATTTACCCGCCACACTGCTTACAAGCCCCATGGAAGTACTGAAAATACCAAGGATAAGATAAAAGGCAATTGCACTCTTGTAGCGCGCGCTGTAGCTGAAAATCCACTTCCAGTCATCTATGATCTCTGCAAACGTCCCGTCCTTCCATCTGGATATCAGGATATCCAGGGATTCAAAGGCCGGGTTTTTGTTTTGGTTCTGATTTTCTTCGTCCATGGTTCACCTCTTAATCTGTCCCTTCGATTACTGTACATAAAAGAAAGGAAAACAACTTCCTCTGTTATTTTCCTTTAGTTAAATACCTTCTGTATCAATTATCTCTAAGCTATGGGAACGATTATACTCTCTTTCTCCTTAAAAAACAATATATCTTTCCAAAATTCGCAGAGTGATCCGGGACTCATTTACGTCCCCAGCACCCTTTCCAGACATTCCACTGCCTCTTCCGAGATTGTGCAGCCCAGATGAAATACAGGAACATTCCCCAGAAAGTCATCAATCAAATCCATAGTATGGACATGATCTTCCTTATTCCATTTATTCACCGTAATCTGACTATACAGAAGCGGAAATGCATGCCCCGGTGTCAGTCTTGCTGCGCGGTTTTCTTTTGCCTGGCTCAGCATGACAACCGCACGGATGGGAATCGCCTCATTATTACATATCTCCGACGTGCCGCACACCGGCCATCCCTGGGCTGTCCATCTGCCATCCTTTTTCCCCAGAAGTGCACGATCACCATTAATCGTCCGGCTGCCCCGGTGCTTCTCCCACAGATTCGCCTGGGTCGTTTTCCCTGTCTCCGACGGTGCGGAAAAGAGGATCGCCTCCCCCTGGTATTCCACATAAGCACAGTGCAGGATCATCTGATCTCTCTTCACAAAGCGACGCTCAAGCGCAAGCAATGAAGTAAACATCGGGTCGATGTTCAACTCCCGGATCCGATCTCTGGCAAGCACCACCTCCGCTGAGTCCGAGGACGTCTCGCGGTAGCACGCATAAAAATCCGGATTTCCCTTCACGCCGATAAGTCGGCTCTCCAGTCCCTGTCCGCCATCTGCCCCACTCTGAAGCACAACGAGATCCGGACGCCGTGCGATGACCCTTCCTTCTGACAGAGGAAGGCTGTCCGCCACTTCAATACTGTAAACATATACCACGCTGCCGCGATCTCCCTGTACGCCATCTCCCCCGTCGGATTCCGCACATTCAAACTTCATGAAATTTTCCGGAGGTATAACTTCCTCAGGATAAGAGATACGGAATCTGAAATCACCTATCTGAAATATCCTGTCCATTCTTCAATTTCTCCCATTCTTCTCTCAATAATCTCAGAGACTCCTCAGCATATCTGCACATGTACTCCGGCACGGCGTCATAGCTTCCCGCCTCCAGAAGGGCGCTCGCCGCGCAGGTGCGGCAGAGATGGCGCAGATGGCACGTACTGCACTTGGCATTCAACAGGATCTTCCCTGTCTCCTCCACGATGTA
>DXCD01000134.1 GCA_019116185.1 Candidatus Mediterraneibacter stercorigallinarum | reverse complement strand
AATTGACATGCAGTAATGCCCATGTTAGTTTAAAAATAGTGCGTTGATGCACGAAAAATTATTTACAGAAAATTATATACCGAAAAATTAAGACGATTATGCAAAGGAGAAAGAGTAATGGGGATAACAGACGTACTCTCTTTGTTGGGCGGACTCGCTCTCTTCCTGTATGGTATGCAGATGATGAGCACCGGCCTGGAGGCTGCCGCCGGCAACAAGATGAAATCGATTCTTGAGAAACTGACATCTAACCGTATTAAGGGTGTGCTTGTTGGCGCGGTGATCACGGCAGTCATCCAGTCATCTTCTGCCACCACGGTTATGGTCGTGGGATTCGTAAACTCAGGGCTTATGACGCTGAACCAGGCTGTGTGGGTGATCATGGGAGCCAATATCGGAACTACTATCACCGGACAGCTTATCGCCCTTGATATCGGCGCGATTGCCCCGATCTTCGCTATTGTCGGAGTGGGCGCTATCATGTTTGTCAAGAGTGAGCGCGTACACCATATCAGCAGCATTTTCGCAGGACTGGGTGTCCTGTTCATGGGAATGGACATGATGGGGGCTGCAATGGAACCGCTTCAGAACTCGGAGGCATTTATTAATCTGATGACACAGTTCAGCAATCCGCTGATCGGCATTCTTGTCGGCGCGGTGTTTACGGCTGTTATCCAGTCATCTTCCGCGTCAGTGGGGATTCTTCAGGCTCTGGCCGCGACAGGGATGATCCCTCTGTCCAGCGCGGTATACGTACTGTTCGGACAGAATATCGGTACGTGTATCACAGCGGTCCTCGCGTCGATCGGGACAAAGGTCAACGCCAGAAGGACAACAGTGATTCACCTGATGTTTAATATTATCGGTACAACGATATTTACGATCATTTGTATGACAACATCTTATGTGGAGCTGGTCGAGTCGCTTACGCCGGGAGATCCGGTGGCGCAGATCGCGAACGCGCACACGATCTTTAATATTGTGACCACATTGATCCTGCTTCCGTTTGGTACATATATGGCAAAAGCAGCGACGCATATCCTTCCGGACAGCAAGAAAGAGGATGACGAGGAACTGCGCCTGAAATACATCCGCCCGTTTGAGTCTTCCTATGCCATCGGACACAGCGCGGTCGCGGTATCCCAGGTGCGTGATGAAGTAGGACGCATGCAGGGAATGGTGTCAAAAAACATTGACGACGCCTTCAGCCTCTTGATCAATTATGATGAAAAGCTGCGCCAGAAGATTTCAGAGAGAGAAGAGTATATCGATTTCCTCAACAAAGGAATATCAGAGTACATAGTAAGTCTGATGAGCAGCGAGAAATCTACGTCAGACTCCATCCAGATCAATGGTTATTATGTTATTATCAGCAATCTGGAACGGATCGGCGACCATGCGGTCAATCTTGCCGGGTATGCGGATGACATGAAAAAATGGGATCAGCAGTTCTCGGAAAATGTCCTGGAAGAGCTGGATGAGATGAAAAAGCAGTGCATGAGCGCCCTGGACAATGTCAAAGACGTTACGCCGCAGAATGTGAATGATGTGTTGAGCAGGGCCGTTGTAATGGAACAGAAAAATGACGACATGCGCGACAAGTATTTTAAAAAGCAGCTCCAGCGTCTTAAGAAAGGAAAATGTAAGCCGCAGGGCGGTATTGTGTTCTCTGAGGTCCTGACGGATTTTGAACGTATGGGCGACCATACGCTGAATATTGCGCAGCAGTATAAAGAAATGGCGCAGTAGAAGGAATGCATATCAGATTAAAATGAATAAAATCCTCTGTTTTACAAATACTACATTTACTGACAGAAAAGAGTAATTTATGTAGATATTTGTAAAACGGAGGATTATTTTTATGAAAGCGACGGGGATAGTAAGACGGATCGACGATCTGGGGCGTGTCGTTGTTCCAAAAGAGATCAGGAGGACGCTCCGCATCCGGGAAGGAGATCCTCTGGAGATCTTTACAGACCGGGAGGGAGAGATCATCCTCAAGAAGTATTCGCCCATCGGGGAACTGGGAAATCTGGCGAAACTGTATGCGGAGAGCCTTTCGCAGACAATGGGATGCACAGTATGCATAACAGATACGGATCAGGTTGTGGCATCGGCAGGGAGCGGGAAGAAAGATCTCCAGGAGCAGTTTATCGGGCAGGAATTGGGGGAAGCGCTGAAAGAACGCTCTCAGATCCTGGCAAAGAACGGGGATGTATCCTATATCAAGGTGACTGCCGAGATGATAGATTATTATGATGAAGTTATCTGCCCGATCATATGCGAGGGAGATGTGATCGGAGCTGTGGTGCTGCTCAGCAGAGACGAAAAGAGACGGTTCGGGGAAGTTGAGCAGAGGGTGGCTTACAGCGCCGCGGATTTCCTGGGACGGCAGATGGCATAAAAGCATTGATATCAGTGCAGAAACAGAACGCGTTTTAGGAATAAATGCTTCCGGACAAACATAAGCTTTACCACCGGGAAGGAGAATGAGGTTATGCTTATGGACGGGAGGAAGAATATGGAGAAAAAAACAACAGGCAGGCCGGGAATCGAACAGACGGCGGTCCGGATACTGAAAGCGCTTCTCTGTGCTTATATCGTGACAGGCATCATGCTGCTTATACTGACCATTCTTCTGTATAAGGCAGGGCTGAGCGAGGAAAATGTAAATGCGGGAATTATACTGACTTATGTGATTTCTACATTTGCCGGAGGATTTGTGATGGGCAAGCTGACGGGGACGAAGAAATTCCTGTGGGGGCTGCTCCTGGGAGTGCTGTATTTTGTCCTGCTGCTTCTGATATCGCTTGGGGTGTACCACACGCTGCAGGCTGAGATCACGAACCTGCTGACGACATTTCTGTTGTGCGCGGGCGGAGGGATGCTGGGAGGAATGGTGTCGTGAAAAAAGGACTTCCAAATCCCCGAAATCTGTGGTATAATGTTCCGAGCAATATGTTGTAGAAATATTAGGAGGACAGGACATGAAACACATTAAGACATTAAATACACAGACATTAAACAATACAGTGAAAAAAGGCGGATGCGGAGAGTGCCAGACATCATGCCAGTCAGCATGCAAGACATCCTGTACTGTTGGAAATCAGACCTGCGAGAACAGAAAGTAAGGTATTGTAATTACAATAGAACAAGGGGGAAGGGCAGCGGTTTTTTATGACCGCTGCCTTATGCATGTCAGATACAGAAGAATTCTGTACGGGGAGTAAATGGAAAGAGAGGTACTTTTGTGATACATCTGTATCAGAATAACGGATATAATATCGTCCTTGACGTGAACAGCGGCGCAGTGCATGTGGTGGACAAAGCCGCATATGATGTGATCGGCGCCCTCGAAGAACAGAATGAATTTCACACGCCGGAAACGCTTAAGAGCGAGGAGACGGCTTCTTATTTGAAAGAAAAGCTGGGGAGCAGTTATGCGGAGGAAGATATCCTCGATATCCTGGAGGCTGTCACAGAACTGGCAGCGCAGGGCAGGCTGTTTACCCGGGATGTGTACGAGGATTTTATCGATGAAGTAAAGCAGAGAAAGACCGTGGTTAAGGCTCTGTGCCTCCACATTGCCCACGACTGCAATCTTGCCTGCAGGTATTGTTTTGCCGAGGAGGGCGAATATCACGGACGCAGGGCGCTCATGACCTATGAAGTAGGGAAGAAAGCGCTGGACTTCCTGATCGCCAATTCCGGGAAGCGAAGGAACCTGGAAGTGGATTTCTTTGGCGGGGAACCGCTGATGAACTGGCAGGTGGTGAAAGATCTGGTGGCTTACGGAAGGGAGCAGGAGAAGATCCACGATAAGCATTTCCGTTTTACCCTTACAACCAACGGCGTGCTGTTAAATGACGAGGTACAGGAGTTCGTCAACCGCGAGATGGACAATGTGGTCCTGAGTCTTGACGGGCGGAAGGAAGTCAATGACAGGATGCGGCCGTTCAGAAACGGAAAAGGCAGCTATGACCTGATCGTGCCGAAATTCCAGAAGCTGGCCGAGAGCCGGAATCAGCAGAAATACTACATACGAGGTACATTTACAAGGAATAATCTTGACTTCTCTAATGATGTGCTGCATTTTGCAGAGCTGGGATTTGAGCAGATCTCGATCGAGCCTGTGGTGGGCGAAGATACAGATCCCTATGCCATCCGAAAAGAAGACCTCCCCCAGATCTTCGCGGAGTATGACAAGCTCGCAAAGATCATGGTGGAGCGGGAGAAGAGCGGAAGAGGATTTACCTTCTTCCACTTTATGATCGATCTGGAAGGCGGGCCGTGCGTGTCCAAACGCCTCTCCGGATGCGGGTCAGGCACAGAGTACCTGGCCGTGACTCCGTGGGGAGACCTGTATCCCTGCCATCAGTTTGTGGGACAGGAAGACTTCCTTATGGGAAATGTGGACGAAGGAATCACCAGGCCGGATATTGCGGATGAATTCCGGGGATGCAGCGTGTATTCCAAAGAAAGCTGCAAAAAATGCTTCGCCAGATTCTACTGCAGCGGGGGATGTATGGCGAATTCTTATAAATTCCATCACACCATCAACGACACCTATGAGGTGAGCTGTGAGATGGAGCGCAAACGCGTAGAATGCGCGATAATGATAAAAGCGGCTCTGGCAGAGTCACAGGAAGAGACGGCAGACGAAGAGGCTTAGCCAGGGGACGCAGAAAAAAGAAAGGAATGTACAGTCATGAAGAAGAGCAGAGGTATAATCAGCCTGATTCTTGTGGCAGCCGTGATGGTGTTGCTCGGCGTGACCGCGATCCGCGGCCTGGACGCTGACGGGATGGGCGCTGCAAAGAACATCAATCTGGGGCTTGACCTGGAGGGCGGAGTAAGCATTACTTACCAGGTGAAGGGGGATACTCCTTCCCAGGAAGACATGGATGACACGGTATACAAGATGCAGCGCCGTGTCGAACAGTACAGCACAGAGGCACAGGCTTATCAGGAAGGCGATAACCGCATCAGTATTGAGATCCCGGGTGTAGAGGATGCCAATACGATCCTTGAGGAACTGGGACAGCCCGGATCCCTGTATTTTATCAAGCATTATGACAGCGATGGAAATGAAAACTATACGCTTGGCGCGGATGGATATGTGCTGAATAAGAACATTGAGGAGCTTCAGGGGACAGATTCCATTGTCCTGACCGGCTCTGAAGTAGAGACAGCGACAGCCGGTTCTTATCAGGAATCCACAACCGGGGCAACCGAGTACGGCGTGGACCTTGTTCTGAATGATGAGGGAACAGCGGCGTTTGCAGCAGCTACCCAGGAAGCTTATAACAATGGAAATGATACGATCGCGATCTACTATGACGGGGACCTGATCAGTGTTCCTCAGGTAAATTCAGTGATCGAAAACGGAAGGGCACAGATCTCGGGAGCCGGAATGACATATGAAGAGGCAGACAATATCGCCTCCACGATCCGTATCGGCGGACTGAACCTGGAACTTGAGGAGATCAGCTCCAAAGTAGTCGGGGCACAGCTCGGCGAGGAAGCGATCAGCACAAGCCTTATGGCGGGCGCGATCGGTCTCGCGATCGTATGTGTGTTCATGATCTTTGTGTATCTGCTTCCGGGACTTGCATCCAGTATTGCCCTGGTATTCTACACCGGGCTGATCCTGGTGCTCTTGAATGCATTTGACGTAACACTGACCCTGCCGGGTATCGCGGGTATCATCCTCGGCATCGGCATGGCGGTGGATGCGAACGTTATTATCTTTGCCCGTGTGAAGGAAGAGCTCTCTGCCGGAGCATCTGTTCACGCTGCGCTGAAAGCAGGATTCCACAAAGCGATGTCAGCGATCCTGGACGGTAATATTACGACCCTGATCGCGGCGGCAGTGCTCTGGTTCCGCGGAAGCGGCCCGGTCAGAGGCTTTGCGCAGACCCTTGCGCTGGGTATCGTGGTATCCATGTTCACGGCACTGGTAGTGACAAGAATCATTATTTTCTCACTCTATGCGCTGGGAATCCGGAATCCGAAAGTATACGGCCGGGTCAAAGCTCCGAGAAAGCCCATCGACTTCCTTGGAAAGAGAAAAGTATTCTTTATTGTTTCTATCCTGCTGTGTATCAGCGGCTTCGTGGGAATGGGCATCAACCATGCGCGCGGCATCGGCGCTATGAATTACAGCCTTGACTTTGCAGGCGGTACAGCGACGACAGTTACATTTGACAAAGAATATACTCTGGATGAGATAGACAGCCAGATGATCCCTGACCTGGAAGATATCACAAGCGACAATAATATTCAGGTTCAGACTGTTCAGGGAACAAATCAGGTAGTATTTAAGACACAGACACTGGATCTGGACGAGCGTGAAGCATTTGCGACATATATGCAGGATGAATTCGGCGTGACTGAAGAAATCACTACGGAGAACATCAGCTCTACTGTAAGCTCTGAAATGAGGACTGACGCGGCTGTGGCCGTGATCCTGGCTACGGTCTGCATGCTGCTGTATATCTGGTTCCGCTTCAAAGACATCCGTTTCGCTACAAGCGCGGTGCTTGCCCTTATACATGATGTCCTTGTTGTCCTTGCATTCTATGTAATCGCAAGAGTATCTGTGGGCAATACGTTTATTGCCTGCATGCTGACCATTGTCGGATACTCGATCAACGCGACGATCGTTATCTTTGACCGTATCCGCGAGGAACTGAAAGCTGACGGCAAAGCGGCAGACAACCCGGCAGTGCTCAAAGAGCTTGTCAACCGCTGCATCACGCAGACACTGACGAGAAGTATCTATACATCACTGACCACATTCATCACTATTGCAGTGCTCTATGTGATGGGAGTAAGCTCCATCAAGGAATTCGCGCTGCCGCTGATGGTAGGTATCGTGTGCGGAGCATATTCATCTGTATGTATTACCGGAGCGCTCTGGTTTACGATGAAGACAAAAGGCATGAAGATGTCTGCTGTTAATGCGCTGGCTGACAAAGGCGCAGCAGCTGAGCCGGTGAAGGCAGCAGAGAAAGCTGCTGCTGAGAAGGGAAAGGCTTCTGCGGGTGGAAATGCCCAGAATAAGCCAGCTGCGAAGAAGAACAGCAGCGCGTCTTCCGCGGATAAGGATAGCGGAAAAGGCCAGGCGCATTCTGTCAGGAGATACTCAAAGAACAGATCGCAGAAAGACTGATCGTCCTCTGTAAAAATGTGAGATGACGAACAAAATGTGACAGATACCCCCATATAGGCTTAAAAAGGAAAAAGTCCTATATAGGGGTATTTTTAAGCTTCTGTTTGGACTTGGTCATTTGAATCCTGTACAAATGGGGTTAGCCATACCTATGGGGATACTTTTAGGCTATATTGCAATGGAGTATTCT
>DXCD01000133.1 GCA_019116185.1 Candidatus Mediterraneibacter stercorigallinarum | reverse complement strand
CCTTTTACGTCTTTCCCAAATCGTGGAGCGGAACCTGAGCCACATCCCCGCCCGCCACGAATACGTCTTAAAATATACTACGGTTTTCGGACGTTATCTCCATCGGCCGTCTCCCCGACAAATCCAGATTTCAGATCCTCCCGTAGAGTCTGGTCACTCTGAGGATCTCCTCCGCCGTCTCTTCGTCAAACTGTCCTTCTTTCATCCTCCACACCCAGTTTCCTCCAAGTGTTGACGGGATATTGATGCGTGCCTCGCTTCCGAGCCCGAGATAGTCCTGCATGGGGATCACGCACAGGTCTGCAACGCTTCCCATTGCCAGGCTGATAAAGTCCCCGGCCAGGGTGTCCTCGTCCATCCTTGGCTTGCACATATATTCTTTTGCAAAATCTCTGGCGTATTTTCCTACCGCATGATACCAGCCTCTTGTAGTGTCATTGTCATGGGTTCCTGTGTAGACCACGCAGTTAGTGGGATAAGTGTGGGGGAGATAGTTGGACGACTCCCTTGCGTCAAACGCAAACTGAAGCACCTTCATTCCCGGAAAACCGCTGTCTTTGAGAAGCTGAAGGACACTCGGCGTTAGGAAGCCCAGATCCTCTGCGATGATCTCCGGCCGTCCCAGCTTTTCTTCGATCGCGCGGAAAAGATCCATTCCGGGTCCTGGCATCCACTTTCCGTTTATGGCAGTAGTCTCCCCGTACGGGATCGAGTAATACTCGTCAAAGCCGCGGAAATGATCGATCCTCACCACGTCATAAAGCTTCAGGCAGTGCTCGATCCTGCGGATCCACCACTCATACCCTGTATTCTTATGATATTCCCAGTCATACAAAGGGTTTCCCCAGAGCTGTCCTGTAGCGGAAAATGCGTCCGGAGGACATCCGGCAACCCCTGTGGGTTCGTTGTTCTCATCGAACTGGAACATCTGGGGCGCCGCCCATGTGTCCGCGCTGTCAAACGCCACGTAGATCGGGATGTCCCCGATGATCTTCACGCCCTGCTCATTGGCATAGGCATGGAGCTTCTTCCACTGGCGGCCGAACTCATACTGCTGGAACTTGTAGAAGCTGATCTCCTCTGCCAGTTCTTCCCCTGCCGCTGCTAAAGCTTCCCGATCTCTGTTCTTGAGCGGAGCATCCCACTCATTCCAGCTCACGCCGTCATTTTTATCCTTGACTGCCATGTACAGGCTGTAATCATCCAACCAGAAAGCATTTTCGCTGACAAACCGCTCGTATTCCGCCTTTTCCTGATGCCCGTCTCTCATGCGGTCCCTAAAACGTTCATAAGCCTTTTTCAGCACCTTGAACCTGGACTTATAGATCTTCTCATAGTCAATACTGTCCGCCTGATCCCCGAAATCATATTCCGCGCACTCTGCTTCTGTCAGAAGACCTTCCTTGACTAAGGTCTCCAGGTCGATAAAATATGGATTGCCCGCATACGTGGAGAAAGACTGGTACGGAGAGTCTCCGTAACCAGTCGGTCCAAGCGGCAGGATCTGCCAGTAACTCTGTCCTGCTTTTTTCAGCATATCCACGAATTCATAAGCTTCCTTTGAGAAGCATCCGATCCCATACTCTGACGGCAGGGAAAATACGGGCAGTAAGATTCCGCTCGCTCTCTTCATTTTATTTTTCCTCCTGTAATTTCCAGATATCTTTATTATACTCTTCGATCGTCCTGTCGGATGAAAAGAATCCCGCCATCGCGATGTTGACCAGCATCATCTTTGCCCATGCTTTTCTGTCCGCATAAGCTGCCAGAGCCATCTCTTTTGTCTCTTTGTAAGAGTCAAAGTCGAGCAGCGTCATGAACCAGTCTTTGTTGATGAGTTCGTTTTTCAGCCTTGTCAGGTTCTCCTCGCAGCCCACTTCCAGCATCTCCTCGCTGGTGATAAAATCAACCGCTGCCTTGATCGCCGGATTTTCCTCGTAATAAGTCTTTGCCACATAGTCAGCCTTTGCATAATGCTCGATCACTTCATCGCTGGAAGCCCCGAACACGAAGATATTGTCGTCGCCCACGGCCTCGTGGATCTCCACGTTCGCCCCGTCTTCAGTGCCCAGTGTTACCGCTCCGTTTAACATGAATTTCATGTTGCCCGTGCCGCTCGCCTCTTTGGAAGCAAGAGAAATCTGCTCGGAGATATCACATGCAGGGATCAGTTTTCCTGCTTTTGTCACATTGTAATTCTCTACCATGACCACTTTCAGATATGGGCTGACCTCCGGATCATTGTTAATGATCTCCTGAAGACAGAGGATCAGGTGGATGATATCCTTAGCGATCACATACGCGGGTGCTGCCTTTGCCCCGAAGATCGCAGTCACAGGAGCAGACGGGATCTTTCCTGCCTTGATCTCCAGATATTTGTCAATGATATACAGGGCGTTCAGCTGCTGGCGTTTGTACTCGTGGAGACGTTTCACCTGGATGTCAAAGATCGTATCCGGGCTGATCGCAATCCCCTGAGTCTCTTTCAGGTAATCTGCCAGCGCCTCTTTATTTTTGTGCTTGATGTCAAGCAGCCTGTTCAGGACATTTTCATGATCCTTATATGCCAGAAGCTTCTTAAGCTCTGCGGCATCCTTCTTGTACCCCTCCCCGATCGTTTCGTCCAGGAACTCGGTAAGCAGCGGATTGCAGTGCATCAGCCACCGGCGGAATGTAATGCCGTTGGTCTTGTTGTTGAACTTCTCCGGGTAGATCTTGTAGAAATTATTCAGCTCTGAATTCTTCAGGATCTCCGTGTGAAGGGCCGCGACACCGTTTACACTGAATCCGTAATGGATATCAATGTGCGCCATGTGCACTGTATCATTCCGGTCAATGATGGCAACGCTCTCATCGTCAAATTTTCTCCTTACCTTGTCATCCAGGATCTCGATGATCGGCACAAGCTGAGGCACCACTTTCTTGAGATAATGCACCGGCCATTTTTCCAGCGCTTCTGCAAGAATCGTATGATTCGTGTACGCACATGTCCTTGCCACTACATTTATCGCGTCATCTACATCCATGCCCCGCGCTGCAAGCAGGCGGATCAGCTCCGGGATCACCATCGTGGGATGAGTATCGTTGATCTGGATCACCGCATAGTCCGGCAGGTCATACAAATTGCTTCCCTTAGCCACACACTCGTCAAGAATGAGCTGCGCTCCTGCGCTGACCATGAAATACTGCTGGTAAATACGCAGCAGTCTTCCCTGCTCGTCGCTGTCATCCGGGTAAAGGAAGAGGGTCAGGTTCTTCCTGATATCCTCTTTGTCAAAATCAATGCCGTCATGTACGATCGTCTCATCTACAGAATCCAGGTCAAACAGATGCAGTTTATTTGTCTTATTATTATATCCTGTCACTTCAATGTCGTACATACGGGCATTAACCTTCAGCCCCTTAAACTCAACAGGGTATGTAACCTCTGTCTTTTTAAGCCAAGAGTTCTCTCCGATCCAGGGATTCGGAGTCTCCTTCTGGAGACGATCCTCAAACTCCTGCTTAAAGAGTCCCAGATGATAATTCAGCCCGATGCCGTCGCCTGCAAGCCCCAGTGTAGCGATGGAGTCAAGAAAACATGCCGCAAGCCTGCCCAGGCCTCCGTTTCCAAGAGACGGTTCTGCCTCTGCTTCTTCGATCTTGCAGATATCTTTGCCGTTCTTTTCCAGCATCTCCTTTACTTCCTGGTAGATACCCAGGTTGATCATGTTGTTGGAGAGCAGCTTCCCGATCAGGAACTCTGCTGAAATATAATAGAGTTTCTTCTTGCTGTCCGCGCGCTCCTTCTCCGCCGCCATATCCTGCACAATGGTAAGAAGTCCGCTGTAAATTTCTTCGTTGGATGCCTGAGAAACTGTCTTTCCCATATATGCTTCTAATCTTTCCTGAATCTTCATGATATTCTCCTTTCGAAACATCATTTCTATATCGACTATTACAGTTCACGTCTCCTTATGAACATGGTATGAACTGCAACCTCTGCTTAGCAGTATAATATGTTTCTGCGGATATTTCTTGCAATATTCTTCCCTTTCATTGTACAATACTATCAAATAAAGCAGCGAGGTGATACTTCTATGAATATCAGCGAATACCAGAATTACCACGAGACCAAATCCCACACTACTGCGGATTTTCCCTATAATACTTATCTGTGCTCCATTCCCCGGGATTTTCCCGGAGTGCCCCTTCACTGGCATTCCGAAGCGGAACTGATCGTCATCAAAAAAGGGCGCGGCATCGTGTCCTCGGATTTTCAGAAAAAAGCGGTCACCTCCGGGGATATCGTCCTCATCCGTCCCGGACAGCTCCATTCTATCGAGCAGGACGCTAATCATGTAATGGAGTACGAAAATATCATTTTTAAGCCTGATCTTCTGATCTCAGGCAAAGATGACCTGTGCGCCATCCAGTTTATTACGCCGCTCATGGAAGGGCAGATTCCCTCTGTAACTTACCTGACATCCGCCCTCTCCTGGTATCAGCCCGCATCAGAATGTATCCGCCAGATTGATCTTCTCTGCGCGACCCGGCCGGACGGATATCAGCTCGCCATCAAAGGACATTTGTTCCAGTTCTTTTTCCTGCTCATCTCCAACAGGCAGAAAAAAGAGACCGCGTCTGCCTCCCAGACGAAGTCCCTTGAAAAAATGAAGACCATTTTGAAATATGTAGAAGAACACTATGCCGAACACATCACCATTGATAACATGGCGGCGCTGACATATTACAGCAAGTCCCACTTTATGAAATTTTTTAAAGCACACATGGGCGTGGGCTTCATCGAGTATCTGAATGATTACCGTCTTACAATGTCCGAACGCCTGCTCCGGTCGTCGGACGCCCCGGTCATCGAGATTGCGGAACTCAGCGGATTTGACAATCTGTCCTATTTCAACCGTATCTTTAAACGGAAGTACGGGCAGTCGCCGGGAAGGTGGCGGTACATGCAGGTGCCCGAGAGCAAAACAGAGGTATAATATTTTACACGCTCTCTATTTCCCGAACCCGCAGTTCGGGAATGTACACACCGGACAGTTCAGGCACAATCCGCCTTCTCCCAGCACAGAGAAATCATCCCCTCGCAGCTTCTCTCCCGCCACGATCCGCGGCAGTACAAGATCAAAGATTGTCCGTTTCGCGTACATCACGCACCCGGGCAGCCCCATGACCGGAATACTGTCTCGATGCTTCTTCTCCTCCAGCTCTTCCGGCGTCCTGTGTTTATACGCCAGCATGAACATGGCACCCGGCAGCACGGGCGCTCCGTATGTGATCACTTCGTCTGATGCATTCCGGATGGCAAGAGGTGTCCGGTCATCCGGGTCCACGCTCATTCCGCCGGTACACACGACCATATCAGCGCCTTTCCCGATCCAGGCGCTGATCGCTTCTGTGACCATCTCCGGCTTGTCGTCACACAGCGTATTACCCAGCACTTCCACGCCGTATTCTTCCAGTTTTCCCTTGACTACAGGGGTGAACTTATCCTCAATGCGCCCGTGATACACCTCGCTCCCGGTCGTCACGATCCCGGCTTTCATCTTCCGGAAGGGCATCAGCCGGAAGATCGGCTCATTTCCGCAGATTTCTTTCACCCGGTTCATTTTTTCTTCTTCGATCACAAGCGGAACAACGCGCATCCCCACGATCTTGTCGCCTTTTCTCACCGGGAAATCTCCATGCCGGGAAGCAAGCACCATCTGCCCCATCCCGTTCACTGCATTTAATTTCTCCCTGTCAATCTTCAGAAGCCCGTCTGCCTCCGCGGTCAGTTCAATCTTTCCTTCCTTCGGCTCAGACGCATGCATAAACGCGCCCTGGCAGACCTGACGGAGGATCTCCGCAGCGTCATTCTCATGGAGCATCCCTTCCTGCTTCTCCCACACGTAGAGATGCTCCTTTCCCACAGAGAGAAGGACCGGAATATCTTCTACTGTCACTACATGGCCTTTCCGGAAGACCGCGTCCTTGACCACCCCCGGTATGATCTGGGTAATGTCATGGCACAGCACGCTTCCGACTGCATCTTCTGTCCTGATCAGTTTCATCTGTCTCCTCCTCCGTTCTTTCTGACAATTAACTGTTACGCCCGGATCTCATCCAGCTCTTTCATCCACACCGCTGCGCAGGCATCGCTTGGCATCCTCCAGTCTCCTCTGGGCGAAAGCGCCACTGTACCCACCTTCGGTCCGTCCGGCAGGCAGGATCTCTTGAACTGCTGGGAGAAAAATCTGCGGCAGAATGTCTTCAGCCATTTCAGGATTGTCTCCCTGTCATAGTCTCCTGCAAATGCAGTCTCCGCCAGCCGGAATATCTTGCCCGGCTCATATCCGAAGCGGAGCATATAGTACAGGAAGAAATCATGCAGTTCGTAAGGCCCTACCAGATCTTCCGTCTTCTGCGCGATATCGCCGTCTTTGGGCGGGAGCAGCTCCGGGCTCACCGGAGTGGCCAGCACATCGTAGAGCACATTTTTCAGTTCTTCATCCGTGGTCTCGTCCGCCGCGTATTTCACAAGATGGCGGACCAGTGTCTTCGGCACAGAGGCATTGACGCCGTACATGGACATATGATCCCCGTTGTAGGTCGCCCACCCGAGCGCCAGCTCCGACATATCCCCGGTTCCGATCACCATGCCGCCGGTTCGGTTGGCAATATCCATAAGCACCTGGGTGCGCTCTCTTGCCTGCGCGTTTTCATAAGTCACGTCATGATTCTCCGGGTCCTGCCCGATATCCCTGAAGTGCACGTTCACTGCCCCGGCGATGGGAACCTCTTTCAGCGTTGCCCCTGTCTTTTTAGACATCTCGCAGGCATTCTGGTACGTCCTGTCCGTTGTCCCGAAGCAGGGCATGGTCACAGCGATAATGTCCTTCTTATCCCTTCCGAGCATATCAAATGCCCGCGCTGTCACAAGGAGCGCCAGCGTGGAATCAAGCCCGCCGGAAATGCCGACCACAGCGGTCTTTGAATGAGTATGCGCAAGCCGCTTTTTCAGCCCCATTGCCTGAATGGTCAAGATCTCCTCGCACCGTTCCGCGCGCGCTCTCTCATCAGACGGGACAAACGGCTTCTTCGGGAATACTCTTGTAAGCTTCACGTCTTCTTTCCCCACCGTAAACGGCACGCGCAGCAGCTTCCCGTCAGGATCTGCCTGGAATGTCGTGTTTTTACGCCGTTCACTTACGATGCGCTTCAGGTCTAACTCAGAGTAAATGATCTCATTCTGGTATCTACGTGCTTCTTTTAATACAGCCCCGTTCTCCGCGATAATATTGTGACCGCCAAATACCACGTCCGTAGTGGACTCTCCTTCTCCGGCATTTGCATACACATATCCCGCGATCAGGCGGGCGGACTGGCCTGAGATCAGTTCCCTCCGATACGTGTCTTTTCCAATGGTCTCATCACTTGCAGAGCAGTTGACAATCACAGTTGCGCCTTCAATCGCAGCCTGTATGCTGGGCGGTACGGGAGACCACACGTCCTCGCAGATCTCTGCTGACACGATCAGCTCCTCCACGCCCTCAGCCTCGAACAGGAGCTGCGGTCCGAACGGGATCTGTTCCCCCTCGAACAAAATATATCCTGCCTGGTCCGGTCCCGGAGTAAACTGCCGCATCTCATAAAATTCCGCATAATTGGGCAGAAACGTCTTGGTCGTAAAGCCGATGATCTTCCCCCGGTTCATCGCCGCCGCCACATTGTAGAGCTTCCCCCTGACAGGGAGCGGCGTTCCCACAAAGGCAAGGATGTCTTTGTCTGCCGTATACTCCGCAATCCTCAGCAGAGCATCGTGCGCCGCCTCAAGAAGCGCGTCCTGCGTAAACAGATCGCCGCATGTATAGCCTGTCACACACAGCTCCGGAAAAGCGATGATCTTCGCCCTCATCTCGCAGGCTTTTCCAATCGCCTCGCATATTTTTCCCGTATTAAATTCCACATCTGCCACCCGGATATCCGGCGTGGCTGCCGCAACCTTCACAAATCCATGTCTCATCTTCTCTCCACCTCTCTGTCAGGATCTTTCCCGCTCTGCCGCCGGGATTTCTCACCTGCTCTTCTTTAACAGTTCTTTCAGCTCATCTACTGTGTAATTATACGCTGTATTGCAGAAATGACATTTTACTTCAATGTCTTCTCCGTCATCGATCATGGACTGAATGTCCTTCTTTCCAATACTGATGATCGCCTTCTCGATCCGTTCTTTTGAACAGTTGCAGTAAAACTTTGCCGGCATGGTATCCGTGATCTCCAGGTCCAGTCCTTCCAGCACCTGAGAAAGCATTTCCTCCGGCGTATGCCCGTTGTCCAGCATGGACGTGACGGACTGAATGTTCTGGATATTGTGCTCCAGCCTATTCAGCACTTCATCCTCAATAAACGGCATTACCTGCACAATGAATCCGCCCGCGCACCGCACTGTATTGTTCTTTTCCATGAGCACTCCCAGTCCCACGGATGACGGCACCTGCTCTGACGTAGCGAAATAATACGTCAGGTCTTCTGCGATCTCTCCTGTCTGAAGGATTGTCTGCCCGGAATAAGGCTCTTTTAACCCCATGTCCTTGATCACGGTCATAACACCCTGGCCAAGCGCTCCGCCCACATCCAGTTTACCGTTCTTCGGAGGCAGGATCACATCCGGATTATGGACATATCCTTTCACCTCTCCCTGGCTGTCAGCCGTCACTGTCAGCCCGCCGATAGGACCGGAACATTTGATCTGGATCGTCAGCATATCCGTAGGATTCTTCATCATGCTCCCCATCATCACCCCGCCGGTCAGAAGCCGGCCGAGGGCTGCCGTTGCCACCGGGCTCGTCCCATGACGCTGTCTCGCCTCTTCCACAAGGTTCGTTGTCACTGCCGCAAATGCACGGATCTGCGTGTTTGCCGCCGCTGCTCTTACAATATAATCATTCATATTCTTAAATCTCCTGTCCGTCTCTCTTATTCATTTTCCCGTTCTCCCGGGCAATAACACAGATCCGTTCGCTCGTCTCCGTGGCTTCCCCATGAGTTTCCATGTCATGCGCCGCCTCAAAGACAAGCCCCGCACTGTTTATCAATTCCCGGATCTCCTCCAGAGTATACCCTCTCTGAAAATGAGTTTCACAATATTTCCGGTACAGCGCGCCGTTTCCTTCCCGGTTTTCCGCCTGATTTCCTTCCCGGTTTTCCGCCTGATCTTCTTCCCGGCTTTCTTCCCGTTCTTCTTCCGCGCTTTCATTCCGTCCTGATCCCGCGCCTTCCCTGATAAAAAGCGTCAGGTCATATTCATTGATCCGCTCTTCTTCATAATAACAGTTATCCCATATGAAACTGCAGTCTCCCCTGTCCTCTGCGATGGTGCAGTCTCCCATAACTCCCCGGTATTTATATTCCGTATTAAAGTCAAAAAGAAAAATGCCGCCCGGATCCAGATAATTATTTACCAGGCAGAACACCTCCCGCAGCTCTTCAGGCTCGGTGATATAGTTCACCGAATCACACAC
>DXCD01000016.1 GCA_019116185.1 Candidatus Mediterraneibacter stercorigallinarum | reverse complement strand
TTGAAAAGAAAGGAAAACTCAAAAGTCGGAAAACCCTGAAATATCAAGCGTTTGGGAAGAAATACAAGACTTAAATGGAGATATAAAAAGATGATTAAAGTACTATTTATTTGCCACGGCAACATCTGCCGTTCCACCATGGCCCAATATGTTTTCCAGGACATGGTCAACAAAATGGATCTCACCGATTCCTTCCACATCGACTCCGCTGCCACCAGCCGCGAGGAGATCGGCAACCCGGTCCACCACGGCACCCGCCGGAAGTTGAAGGAAGTGGGCATCCCCTGCGGGGATCACCGGGCTCGTCAGATGCGCCGGGAAGAGTACGATCAGTTTGATTATATTATTGGAATGGATTCGTGGAATATCCGGAATATCAATCGGATTATTGGAAACAATGACCCGGACGGAAAGGTATGTAAGCTCTTGGATTTTACAGACCGGAAGGGCCAGGATATTGCGGACCCGTGGTACACGGGCAATTTTGACGTGACTTATACAGACGTAAAAGAGGGCTGCGAAGCCCTCATGAATGACTGCCTCTTACGCCTCTAGCGCGTAGGAGAGCAGTTTTTTTAAGTTGTTGTGGAACTGACGGTTCTGGTTCTTGAGCCGCAGCTTTTCTGTGCCTGACTTTGTCTCTTCTACAAAGGTGTCATAGCGGGAGAAGAGCACGAGGTAGTCCGTGGTCTGTTTCTGTCCCCAGCGGATGAGCACCCAGTTCATTGCGTCAGAATTCCAGTATTCCATGGGGATGCCGGACATCCTGAGTATTGAAATATATTGGACTGCCTGCATGGACAGCTCGGCGATCTGTCTGCCGCGGAACGTTTCTTCCTTTTTCTGCGCCTTCCCGATCTTTCGGAAGATTCGCTGAGGAAGGCTTTTTTTCTGCGCTTCCCGTTCCATCAGGCGAAGGCTTTTCTTCAGGACGTCGTTGAGCTTGCTTGCTGTATTCCAATAAGTGACGAAAGAAGCAGCGTCTTCTTCCTCGCCATCTTCAGGCCCCACCTTGAATGTGCGGAACACGCGCGTTGTCTCCCCGAAGGTATCCCGGTTGTATTCTTTCCGTTTTTCCGGGTCAGACAGCACGCGGTAAGCTTCGAGTATTTCCTGCATGAGTGCAGTGGTATCTATGTCTTTATGTACATTTGCATCGGGATGGTAGATCTTTGCCAATGCATTCTTAGCGGTCGTGATCTCTTCTAATGTCGCATCTCTTGAAACACCTAAAATATCATAATAAGTGTGAGATTTCATGAATGACCTCCTTATTAAATTACCAATTTATATCTCCCGTGATTAATATACGCCGGGGGTCGGGAAAAGTCAATCAGTCCATGGCAAAAAAGTGCAGACAAAATGCAGGAGGAATTTACAGGATCAGGGGAGGAAATCATGTGAAATACGAATATTTCCGGATCTCGGCGCCTATATTTTTAACAGACGAATCGGTAAAGAGGTTTTGTAATGAGACGAATTCAGGCGTTCATTCTGGGGATAGCTCTGCTGCTGTCAAGCCTGTATATCCCGCAGGAGGTTTGGGGAGAAGAAGAACAGTCGGAAACTGCGCAGTCTGAGGAAGAGACGCAGACTGCGGCAGAGAATCAGGCTGCGGTCGAGATCAGCGCGCCTTCGGCGGTCCTGATGGAAGCTTCCACAGGGACGGTGATTTACGAGAAGGATGCAGACACGGCGCGGCCGCCGGCAAGTGTGACAAAGGTTATGACCATGCTGTTGATCTTCGATGCCTTGGAGGCTGGGAGCATCAAGCTTGAGGACGAAGTGACGACCTCGGAATATGCGGCATCCATGGGAGGATCACAGGTATTTCTGGAACCCGGGGAGACGCAGACGGTGGACACGATGCTGAAGTGTATTGCCGTGGCAAGCGCAAATGATGCCTGCGTGGCAATGGCAGAATACATATGCGGCAGTGAAGAGGAATTTGTCAGGAGGATGAACGAACGGGCAGATGGGCTGGGGATGGCAAATACGACGTTTGTCAATTGTAATGGCCTGGACGCGGAGGGGCATGTGACAAGTGCAAGAGATATTGCGATTATGTCCAGGGAGCTGATCACAAAATACCCTCAGATCCATGATTATTCTATGATCTGGATGGAAAACATCACCCACAATACAAGCAAGGGAACGTCAGAATTCGGACTCACGAACACAAATAAGCTGGTCAGGCAGTATGAATACGCCACCGGGCTTAAGACCGGGTCCACGGGCGAGGCAAAGTTCTGTGTCTCGGCAACGGGCGAGAAGAACGGCATAGAGCTGATCGCAGTCGTCATGGCGGCAGAGAATTCGAAGGAGAGATTTTCCGATGCAGTGAAACTCCTGAATTACGGGTTCGGGAAATGCCAGTTCTACACAGACGACAGCGCGCCGGATGTGCAGAGCATGGATGTGGAAGGAGGAGTTGAGGATACGGTCAGCGTAGAGCGCGCGGGAGACTTTTCTTATCTGGATATGACAGGTGCAAATATGGCGGCTGTTGAGAAAAAAACAGAGATGGAGAAAAAGATTTCCGCGCCAATCAGGAAGGGAGATGTGCTCGGTCATATTGTGTATCTGCTTGATGGGAATGAAATTGGAAGAACAGAACTGATTGCCGGGGAAAATGTGGAGAAAGCCGGATTTGTCGACTTTTTCAAGAGAGCGCTGGAAGAAGTGTTCTTATAAAATCGTACTTGTCCTTGTGATGCCCCTGATTTATAATGGAAAAGCGAATCCGTCTGACTTGACAGACAGATACTTTAGATCAGCGGAGGAATTTACGTATGGATCATGTAAAAACAGGCGCAGTACTGCTTGTTCTGCTGCTCGTTATTGCTGCTGTTGCAGTTGAGATATACAGGGAGACCCATCATTTTCGTGTCACGCGTTATGATGTGTCGTCGAAAAAGCTGTCAGGAATAAAAAGGAAGCTTAAGGTCCTCTTTTTAAGCGACCTTCACAACTATGTTTACGGGAAAGAGAATGACTGCCTGATTCAGAGCATAAAGGACGAAAAGCCGGATCTGATCCTGATCGGCGGCGATATGCTTGTGGGCAAAGAAGGAGCATCGTGCGACAAAGCCCGGGAGTTTGTGGAACAGCTCCCGGGCATCTGCCCGGTCATTTATGCCAACGGCAACCATGAGCACCGGGTGAAGGAGAATACTGAAATTTATGGAGAGATGTACAGGGATTATAAGCTCTTTCTGGAAAAGCGCGGCGTGCATTTTCTGGAGAATGAAAGCATCCGGGTGGAGCTGGGAGACAGGGATCTGATGATATGCGGGCTGGAGCTTCCTTTGTCCTCGTACAGGAAATTCAGCAAAGAATCAGTCACTTCCGGCGATATAACGGAACTTCTCGGGAGACCGGCGGCAGAGGATGCCTGCACGATCCTGCTGGCACATAATCCTGCATACATGGATGCCTATCTGGAGTGGGGGGCTGACCTGATCCTGTCCGGACATCTGCACGGCGGGCTTGTGCGCGTGCCCGGGCTTGGCGGCATTGTCACCCCGCAAGGATTCTTGTTCCCGAAATATTCGGGGGAAATGACGAAGGAAGGGGATCAGACCGTAATTGTAAGCAGAGGACTGGGGACACATACATTGAATATCCGTCTTTTTAACACTCCGGAACTGATCTCTGTCCAATTGGGCGGCTGATACGGAAGCTGAGAAAAAAAGATTGTAAAAGAAGCCGGATTCCCTTATAATATAATATTGGCATATTTTAAAACTGTTTTTTAGGGAGAACACATGGGAATACCGGTAAAACTGGAAGTGTTTGAGGGACCGTTGGACCTTCTGCTTCATCTGATCGACAAGAACAAAATAGATATCTATGATATACCGATTGTTGAGATCACGAATCAATATATGGAATATATCAGGAACATGCAGCGCGAGGACTTAAATGTTATGAGTGAGTTCCTGGTTATGGCTGCAACGCTTCTGGATATTAAATGCCGGATGCTGCTTCCGAAGGAAGTGACCGAGGACGGAGAGGAAGAGGATCCG
>DXCD01000132.1 GCA_019116185.1 Candidatus Mediterraneibacter stercorigallinarum | reverse complement strand
GATCCTGTCCGCCAGTGTGGACTTCCCATGGTCAATATGCGCAATGATACAAAAATTCCTAATCTTACTCTGGTCTATAACTGACACTTTCTTTCCTCCAATCCCCGGCACAGCGTGCCTTCGTGTATCATTTTTCTATCTGCTGTGATTATGCAGCGGCTGAATGTTTTACCAGGAAAAGTTCCACTGCCAGATGGTCTGTCAGAAGCCCGGTCTTGACTCTCTGTTCAATGTCCGCCCCTTCCTCGATCGCCGCGCGCAGCTCCCTGGTATGAAACCGCTTTGCCTGATCCATGTACCGGCCCGCGGCAAAGGGATGAAGCCCTGCTTTTGAAGCGATCTCTTTTCTTCCATAGCCCTGCTTTAACAGAGCTTTCACATGGAACAGGATCCGGTATTCTCTCGTCAGCAGGAAGAGGATGCGCATGGGCGGCTCTTTCAATGCCAGCAGCTCATAGTAGAGATCCAGCGCCTTCCTCTGATTCTTCTCTGCCACCGCATTGACCATCTCAAAAATATGGCTGGTAATCTGTGTAACGCAGACCGCGTCTATGTCCTCCCTGGTCAGGACATCCCTGTCCATTGCGTAACACACCAGCTTTTCCAGTTCTTTTGTAATATTCTCCATGTCTGTGCCGACTTTATTCAGGAAATAGACGATATCGCCCGGCTCCATGGTCTTGTGTTCTTTCTTCACAAGCCCCTGGACCCACCTGCGGAGCGTATTCTCATCCTGCACGCCCAGCTCCACGATGTGTCCTTTTGCCTTCACAGCCTTGTACAGCCTGCTCCGCTTATCTACTTCGCTTTCAATAAAAATGAAATACGTGGTATCCGGCATATCGCCGATATAATCGGCAAGATCCGCTCCGGCGCTTTTGAAAAATCCGGTATTCTCAAATACGATCAGCCTGCGCTCTGCAAAGAAAGGCAGAGTCTCCGCCAGATCGATGACTTCCTTGATATCCGTATTCTTCCCCTCGTAGTAGGCATAGTTCATGGTGTCGCCTTCGGGCAGCATCGCCTTGATGAAGCGTTCCTTGTACTGCTTCTTCAGGTACGCTTCTTCACCGTACAGGAGATAAATCTGCTTAAACTTTCCTGTTTTCAAATCTTCATTCAGACTTTTCATATTTAGTCTTCTTCCTCAGTCTGCACTGAATATGTCTGTCTCTTTCTCGCCATCTCGTCGCTTGCCAGATATTCGTCGTATGTGGTGATCTTGTCGATCAGCTGTCCGCCCGGCACGATCTCCATGATACGGTTCGCTGTCGTCTGCACGATCTGATGGTCTCTTGAGGTAAAGAGCAGCACGCCCGGGAATTTGATCAGCCCGTTATTCAGAGCGGTGATCGCCTCCATATCAAGGTGGTTGGTCGGCTCGTCAAGGAGCAGGACATTCGCTCCTGATATCATCATCTTCGAGAGCAGGCAGCGCACCTTTTCTCCTCCTGACAATACTTTGATCTTCTTTACGCCGTCCTCGCCTGAAAAGAGCATACGTCCGAGGAACCCGCGCACATAAGTAACGTCCTTCTCTTCGGAATACTGTGTCAGCCATTCGGTAATGTTATAATCACTGTCAAACTCCCCGCCGAAATCTTTCGGGAAATAAGCCTGGGAAGTAGTCACGCCCCATTTATAAGTTCCCTCGTCCGGCTCCATCTCGCCGATCAGGATCTTGAAGAGCACGGTCTTGGCAAGCTCGTTGCCGCCCACGAAGGCCACTTTATCGTCATGGCCCAGGGTAAAGCTGATATTGTCAAGAATCTTCTCTCCGTCAATGGTCTTGGAGAGACCTTCCACTGTGAGCACCTCGTTTCCGATCTCACGGTTCGGGCGGAAATCAATATACGGATATTTCCTGCTGGACGGCTTGATCTCGTCGAGCTGGATTTTCTCAAGGGCGCGCTTCCTGGAAGTCGCCTGCTTGGACTTGGAAGCATTGGCGGAAAACCGGGCGATAAATTCCTGAAGCTCTTTGATCTTCTCTTCTTTCTTCCTGTTGGCTTCCTTCATCTGACGGATGAGGAGCTGGCTGGACTCATACCAGAAATCATAGTTTCCTGCATAGAGCTGGATCTTGCCGTAGTCAATGTCCGCGATCTGTGTACATACCTTATTTAAGAAATAACGGTCATGGGACACAACGATGACTGTATTGTCAAAGTTAATGAGGAACTCCTCCAGCCACGCGATCGCGTCAAGGTCAAGATGGTTGGTAGGCTCGTCGAGGAGCAGGATATCCGGGTTGCCGAACAGTGCCTGAGCCAGGAGTACCTTGACCTTCTCAGGACCTGTCAGTTCCTTCAGATATTTATCATGAAGGTCTGTCTCAATTCCAAGCCCGTTTAACAGGGTCGCAGCGTCAGATTCTGCCTCCCATCCGTTCATGGCCGCAAATTCCGCCTCCAGTTCGCTGGCGCGGATCCCGTCCTCATCGGTAAAATCTTCTTTCGCATAGATCACTTCTTTTTCCTTCATGATCTCATACAGCCTTGCATTTCCCATGATGACTGTATCAAGAACCGGGAATTCATCATATTTAAAATGGTCCTGCTGCAGGAAGGAAAGACGTTCTCCCGGAGTGATAGCGACCTCTCCCTTGGTCGGTTCAATCTGTCCGGAAAGTATTTTAAGAAAAGTAGACTTTCCCGCGCCGTTTGCGCCGATCAAGCCGTAGCAGTTACCTTCCGTGAATTTGATATTGACATCTTCAAAGAGCGCTTTTTTCCCTACTCGCAGCGTCACATTATTTGCACTGATCATTCTGATATCTCCTTATCATCTAAAGCTTGTTTATGGTCTTAGGCACATCCCTCTGACATAGGAGGGCGCACATGTGCATCACCGCTTATCTTACCATGGGCGGACAGTAAAATCAATCTCTGCCGTTCACAACTTTATATCTTTTTCCTGCTGCTTTTTCGACTTTTCCGGTCGAAAATCGTCGAACCGTTTGTATTGTATGTCATATTTCAACATTTTACGATAATATAGGTGTGCATAATGAACAGGAGTCTCAGATCGGAGAGGGGCTTACAGATGAATTATGAAAATGTTATTATCAGCACTCTGGATTCCTTTGGAGTCAACCGTTCCTACACAGGCTATGATTATGTGATCCACAGCCTCCTGCTCATCATCGAGGACAGCGACCGGCTGAACTGCATAACCAAATCTCTGTACCTGGATATTGCCAGGCATTTTCATACGAGCTGGAACTGTGTAGAGAAAAACATGAGAACGATCGTTACTTCCGTCTGGAATTCTCACAACACAGAACTTCTTGATGTCATCTTTAACAAATCCAACCGGGACAAGAAACCCACGAACAAAGAATTTCTAAAATACATGTATGATTATGTTATACGCGCGGATGACTATATGCAGATCGCTGACATGGACGTTCCTGTCCTCTGCCCGATCTCAAACAAATACTGTGAATCATTGAGACTCTTCTATCTCCGCCTGTCCCGGATGATAGAATAACAACAGCTTATCCAGGGGGGCGGTAAAAGGGAGCCTGTTCCTGCCACAGCGGGCCTGACTAGTCTTTTCTTCGTATCCTGCCCCAGAAGCTTCCCCCTGCCCCCTGGTATTTAATGCCAAAGTACTCGGCAACCGTCTGGGCAATATCTGAAAAGCTCTCTCCAATCCCCAGATCGATCCCCTCTTTTAGCTTTTTCCCATACAGCAGGCAGGGAACATACTCCCTTGTATGGTCTGTCCCGGGGAAGCCGGGATCACAGCCATGGTCCGCCGTAATGATGAGCAGATCTTCTTCTCTCATCTTATCCATCAGCATGCCGATCTGCACGTCCACGTCATTTAAGGCCTGCGTATATCCCGGTATATCATTCCGATGTCCGTAGAGCATATCAAAATCCACCAGATTTACAAAACACAGCCCCTCGAACTCCTTTTCGGCAAGAGCAAGCACCCGCTCCATGTTTTTCTTGTTTCCTTCGTTCGGATACGTCTCTGTAAGCCCCCGTCCTGCAAAGATATCGTAAATCTTGCCAACTCCTATGACTGCATACTGTTCCTTCTTCAAGGCATCCAGCACGGTATCCTCTGGCGGCTCCAGGGAGAAGTCATGACGGTTTACTGTCCTCTGGTAGTCCGGATATTCCCCGATAAAAGGCCTGGCGATCACCCTGCCCACGCTGTGCTCTCCTGTCAGGAGCTTTCTCGCTTTCCGGCAGTCCTCATACAATTCCTCCAGGGGAACGATCTTTTCATGGGCAGCGATCTGGAATACACTGTCCGCTGACGTATATACAATCAGCGCGCCTGTGCGCTCATGCTCCCGTCCGTACTCTCTGATCACCTCTGTGCCGGAATATGGTTTGTTACAGAGGATGTCTCTCCCGGTTTCTTTTTTAAACTGTTCCATCACCTCATCCGGGAATCCATGGGGATAGACCGGCATGGGCTTTTCAGAGACCACTCCGGCGATCTCCCAGTGCCCTGCCGTTGTATCTTTCCCTGCCGACTGTTCCCGAAGCTTCCCGTAACAGCCGATGATGCTGCCGCCATCCTTTTGAAACGACGTGCCTTTGATCCTGTAAAGCCCCAGGCTCTCCATATGCGGAACATGCAGCTTCCCACTGCGCGCGCAGGTCCCGATCGTATCGCAGCCCTTATCGCCGAAATCCGCCGCGTCCGGTGCTTCCCCTGCTCCCGCGCTGTCAAGTACGATTAGAAACACTCTTTTTCCCATAGTTCTCACCTCATCACTTTATTTCCGCTTTTATCTGCGCTTTTCTTTTTCCATGCGGATCATACGGCGGATAGCTTCAACCGCTGTCTTGATCGCGCTGTCTGTGTCATGTACCTGCCGGTTGGGAAGTCCCTGCTTCTCCCTCTCCTGATTTGCGATCACCAGGAATACAGATCCCACCTTGACCCGCCGGTAAGCCCCGGCTATAAACAGCGCTGCGGATTCCATCTCTGATGCCATGCATCCCATGCGCAGCCACGCCTCCCACTTATTAAGAAGCTCGTAACTGACCGGATGCTTCTCAGGCTGGTGCTGTCCGTAGAAAGAGTCCTTGCACTGCACAACCCCTGTATGGTAGGTGAAATTCTGTTCTGCCGCCGCCTGCACCAGGGCATTGGTCACCTCCAGATCCGGGACTGCCGGATACTCGATGGGCGCGTATTCCCTGCTGGTCCCTTCCATGCGGATCGCGCCTGTGGCTATGACCAGATCTCCGCCGCACACTTCTGTCTGCATCCCGCCGCATGTGCCCACCCGGATAAAGGTATCTGCCCCACAGTTGCACAGCTCTTCCAGGGCGATAGACGCGGACGCGCCGCCGATGCCGGTGCTGGTCACGCTGACCTTCTCCCCTTCCAGCGTGCCGGTGTAGGTCACAAATTCCCGGCTGTCTGCCACAAGCTCGGGATCGTCAAAATACGCTGCGATCTTTTCGCACCGCTTCGGGTCTCCCGGGAGGATCACATACTTTCCCACATCGCCTTCTTTGAGCCCTACATGATACTGGATCCCGGCTCCTTCTGTGTAATCTACCATTTCCCGTCCGCTCCTTTCACAAGTTTTATGATCCTGCTCGTCCCCAGGCGGTCTGCCCCCAGCTCCAGAAAACGCTCTGCATCTTCAAAGGTCGAGATCCCGCCTGCTGCCTTGATCTTCACGTTGCTTCCCACATGCTCTGCAAACAGCCGGATATCATCAAACGTGGCGCCTGCGCCTCCGAAACCGGTGGAAGTCTTGATATAATCAGCCCCTGCGCGCGTCACAATGCCGCAGAGCTGTATTTTCTCTTCTTCTGTGAGGAAACAGGTCTCGATGATCACCTTCAGGATCTTGTCCCCTGCCGCTGCTTTCACGGCCTTGATCTCATTCTCCACACTGTCGAATTCCCGGTCTTTCACCCAGCCGAGATTGATCACCATATCGATCTCATCCGCGCCGTTTCTCACAGCATCTTCTGTCTCTGCCGCCTTTATCTTCGTGGTATTGTACCCGTTTGGGAAACCGATGACCGTGCACACAGCTATTTTGTCTCCCACATATTCTTTTACCCTGCTTACATAAGACGGCGGGATACACACAGATGCCGTATGGTACTCAAGCGCTTCATCGCACAGCTTCCTGATCTCTTCCCAGCCCGCTGTCTGGCCAAGCAGGGTATGGTCCACATGTCTTATGATCTCCTCTGTCCGCATTGTTTCTTCCTCCTCTTATCATATTCCTCTTATTTTTCTCAAAGCCTGAATCCTGCCGGCACAAGCTCGTCCAGTGTATACACCTGATAATGCTCCCGGTTCACTGCAAGTATGATCTCAAAATCAGGATCGCAGAATTCCAGCAGCACCTGCCGGCACACCCCGCAGGGCGGACAGAAATCAGACGGCTCTTCCTCTCCCGGACCGCCTGTGATGCAGATGGCGCGGAACTCTCTCACGCCCTCGCTCACTGCCTTGAACACTGCTGTCCTCTCCGCGCAGTTCGTGGGGCTGTACGCGCTGTTCTCGATATTGCATCCTGTATAGACCTCTCCGTTTCCTGCAAGAAGAGCCGCTCCGACACGGAAGTCCGAATACGGCGCATAGGCGGATTTCCGCTGTGCGAGCGCTGTGTCGATCAGGCTCCGGATTTCTCTTTTTTCTAACATAGCTTCCTTCTCCTTTGATATCTGACAAAGGACCAGACCGCTGATCTGTCCTCCAGACGGTCCGATCCTTCTTATCCTTGTTTAATATTCACACAGGACAATGACCTTCTGGGGTGTTGTCTGCGCCGGGATACTGAATGTGGTCGTGGTATAATAGACCAGCAGCTCTGAGTTCTCAGGACTGCATGTATACTGCTGCCCGTTCAGTGTTTCCACATTTGTAGTCGGTCCTATATTCAGCCTCAGAGTGTTGTCCGCGGATGTCAGGCTGTCGTCAAAATAATCCAGCTTCACCTGCTGGTTTCTCCGCAGGGATGTGACCAGTTCTGCCCGGTACTGAGGCGGATACACCGCAGGGGTCGGGAGATTCGCGTCGTAGAATGCCGCGATCCGCATCCCGGGGCGCAGCCGGACATTGTCTACAACCATGGTCTCCCCTGTCACCACTACATTGACAATATTGGAATTACTGATCAGCGAGACCATCATAGAGCAGCAGGAATCTCCTCTGTTGATACTCTGTATGATCCCCTCCACACTCTCAAAATTCTCATATGCCATAACAGAAAGAACTCCTTTTCACTTATACTTTTTCTTTCTATTATAGTATGCAGTTCCGCCTGCACATGCGCCAGAATGATCTCTCAGTGCCTCTGGCTTGTATCGCTGTATACCTCGCAGAATCTGGCGGCAAAGGATACCGGCTCACCGCTCATGGAGAGATGGGACACATCGCCGATCTTCAGCCCCCTGAAATACGCGGTCCCCTGTTCCCTCTCTTCGGTGACGACCTCTGTCACAGATGTCGGGGCAAGCGCCAGGCTGTGCCACATCGTAAAGGGCGAGATGTTCCACAGATGCCCGAGCAGCGCGCATGTCACGCCGAAGTGGCAGAAAAATGTAACTGTCTCAGTGCTCTCTCTTTCTACTCTGTAATGCATCCCTTCCCGGACATATCCGTGCTCTGCCAGAAAGGCGTCAAATTTACCTGTAATGTCATCATACACCTGCACTACATCGGAATTACGGCTGATTTCTGATTCCCGCCAGAGAATGCTGTCTGAGTATTCTCTGTGTTCCGTCCAGTAAGACGGGATCACATCCCACACAATCCTTGGCACATACTTTCCGTCTGCTTTATTTGCATTGGGGTATGCAGCCCGGAGGTGCTCTGCTTTATTTAAATCAATCTGTGCCGGGAACTCCCGGAGCCAATCCAGAGTCTCCGCTGTCTTGCCCAGTCTCTTCAGGCTGTACTCTGCCGTTGCCCGCGCCCTGCCCAAGGGAGACACATAGCAGGCGCCCATATTAAGTGCCTCTGCCCGCTCTGCCAGCGCGGCTGCTTCTCTGTGTCCTTTCTCCGTCAGTGTATCATTAGCATAATCCGGATCACCATGCCGGATAAACAGTATTCTCATCTGTCTCCTCCTCAGTCTTTCAGATTCATTTCCCCGGCCAGCCATCTCTTGGCCAATTCTGTCCAGAGCCCTGTCTCGTCTAATATTCCGCGCAGCCACTCTTTTATCTCAGGCGTCCACCGTTCTCTTTTCCTTCCGTCCAGGCCAAATTCCCTGATAAGTTCTTCCCCCTCTTCAGGAGAACAGGGCGTCCTGCCTTCCCGGACCGCCTCTGCCAGAAGGCGGATCTGCTCCAACGTATAGAGATCCTCGGTTTCCTTATCCAGCCATTCCGGCGTCGCTACGGACATCCCGTGGATCCCGTCTGAAAACACATGATGCGCATAAGGCACTCCGGCTTTTCTGCATGCTTCGGCAAAAAGATAGCTGTTTTCCACCGGGACACTGGCATCTGTGGCAGTCTGCCACAGAAAACACGGCGGGGTATCTGCTGTCACATGCTTTTCCAGAGACATATATGCAAGCTCCGCCTCGTCAGCCTCCTCTCCCAGAAGCGCGCGGAAGGATTCTCTGTGCGCGTATTCTCCCGATGTAATGACAGGATAGCACAGGACTGCCGCATCCGGGCGGTTCGACACCTCTTCGTACCCGGGATCCGGGTCTTTTATATCCTCATAATGTACGCACAGGGAGCCGCACAGGTGTCCGCCCGCCGAGAATCCGCACACCGCGATCTTCAGCGGATCAATGTGGTATCGGACAGAATTCCCCCGGATGATCCTCAGCGCCCGGGAAATATCATTGAGGGGCTGCTTCTTCAGCGGTGCCTTCAGTTCATCGAAATGATTGACCGTATAGGCAAGCACGAACACATTGTACCCTTCCCGGTAGAACTCCAGTGCCGGAAGATTCCCCTCGTACGCAGACGCAAACCGGTACGCCCCGCCGGGCGCCACAAGCATCCCCGGACGGACCTCCTCATCCTCATGCATATAGCTCACCATAAACGGAACAAATCCATATGCAGCGGGATAATGATACTCCCCTTCCTTCCATATTGTAATCTTTTCTCCTATCAAACCTGCTCCTCCTCTTCTCTTTCCATGCCCCGGCCCGCGGGCTTTGACAGAGCCCTCATATACAAAACAGACAGAAGACTTCCGCCCCTACCGGCAGAAACCCTCTGTCCGCCAGAAAGTCTGTCTGTTTTTATAATTCTATGTCTTTGATATACGGATTCTCCGCCTCATAGAACCGCTCTTCTTCGACGATCCGGGCAAGTTCCATATCTATCGGCATTTTGCCGAGCACGGGCACGCCCATTTCCGCGGCAGCTTCATCAATATGGCTCTCGCCGAACACCTTGATCTCTTTGCCGCAGTCCGGACATTTTACATAACTGTAATTCTCCACGATTCCCAGAACCGGAATATTCATCTGCTCCGCCATGTTGGCAGCTTTCTTCACGATCATCTGCACCAGGTCCTGCGGGGATGTGACGATCACAACGCCATCCACCGGAAGGGACTGGAATACAGTCAGTGGCACATCGCCTGTTCCCGGCGGCATGTCCACGAACAGATAATCAATGTCGCCCCACATTACATCCGTCCAGAACTGCTTCACAACACCCGCAATGATCGGGCCTCTCCAGATCACAGGCGCAGACTCGTCTTCCAGGAGCAGGTTCACGGACATGATCTTTGTCTCGTCCTTTGCGACGCATGGCAGGATGCTGTCTTCTGTTCCCTTCGCCTTTTCATGGATCCCATACATTTTCGGGATGGACGGACCAGTGACATCTGCATCCAGGATGCCGACCGTGTACCCTTTCTCCCGCATCATTCTTGCAAGTGACGCTGTGACAAGTGATTTCCCGACGCCGCCCTTGCCGCTGACCACGCCGATCACTTTTTTGATCGATGAGTACATGTTCGCAGGCTCGCGGAAATCTGTCTTCTTACTGGAACAGGAATCCGCATGAGCGCATCCGGCGCATGATTCTTCTGTACATCCGTTTGTATTCTGTTCTTCTGACATAATTCTCTTACCTTCTCTCTGATAGATTTTATCACTCTGTTAGTATAACATATTCTGTCAGGATCTTGCACACTTATTCTTTTCCGTTAAAGCAGTAAGTACATACTTTGCACGGTTCCAGTCCGATAGAATCCAGAAGGTCGTCCAGCCTGTGGAATCTCAGGGTCGTAAAGTTCTGGATCCTGCGGATCTCCTCCACCATCTCCGCATAGCGGCAGGAATCCGGATCTGCATACTCTTCCAGCACTTCTGCCGGGCAGTTTTCTCCTTCTTTTTCCTGGATAATCCGTCTGGTAATCAGGTCCAGGTCTGATTTTGACCTGGAGAAGTTCAGGAATTTACAGCCGTACACAAGCGGCGGGCATGCCGGGCGCACATGGACTTCTTTTGCCCCGCTCTTATAGAGGAACTCCGTCGTCTCGCGCAGCTGGGTTCCTCTCACGATGGAATCATCGATGAGGAGAAGCTTTTTATTCTCAATCAGCGCTTTGACCGGGATCAGCTTCATCCGGGCAATCAGGTCTCTCTGGCTCTGATTTGTGGGCATAAAGGACCTTGGCCATGTGGGTGTGTATTTGATAAATGGTCTTGCATAAGGGATTCCGGATTCATTGGCATATCCAATGGCATGTGCCACGCCGGAGTCCGGGACTCCCGCCACGATATCCGGGTGCACGCTGCCGCCGTCACGCTTTGCCAGCATGCTTCCGCATTTGTAGCGCATCTCTTCCACATTCACGCCTTCATAAGAAGAAGTCGGGTATCCGTAATATACCCACAGGAAGGAACAGATCTTCATCTCCTTCCTCGGCTCCACCAGTGTCTCCACGCCCTCCGGCGTGATAAACGCCACTTCTCCCGGACCTAATTCCTTATAATCCGTATATCCGAGATTAATATAAGCAAAATTCTCAAAAGAGACACAGTACGCATCCTCTTTCCTTCCAATCACCAGCGGCGTCCTGCCGTAACGGTCGCGCGCCGCGTAGAGCCCGTCCTTTGTCATCAGGAGCAGTGTCAGAGACCCGTCCACAATCTTCTGCGCATACTGAATCCCTTCCACAAGGCTGCCCTTCTTACAGATCAGAGACGCCACCAGCTCCGTGGCATTGATCTTTCCGCCGCTCATCTCCTGGAAATGAGAATGCCCTTCGTTGAAAGCCCGTCTCAGCAGTTCCTCTTCATTATTGATCTTTCCGACCGTGACAATCGCAAAGCTCCCGTGGTGAGACTGGATCAGCAGCGGCTGCGGCTCATAGTCCGAGATACAGCCGATCCCCAGATTTCCTTTCATCTCCTCCACATCCCGCTCGAACTTCGTCCGGAACGGGGAATTCTCTATATTGTGGATCGCGCGGCAGAACTCTCCGTTCCCGTATGCAGCCATGCCGCCTCTTCTTGTTCCGAGATGGGAATGGTAATCCACTCCGTAAAAAAGCTCTAGTATACAGTCTTTCTTTGATGCAACTCCGAAAAATCCACCCATTCTTTTATGCCTCCTAGTAGTATAAATATGACAACAATACTTTTACAGGATAAATGAAAATATATGAAGAAGTCAATAGTTTCATTCACTCACTTGACAAAATTAATTCCTCTTTGCCTTGCAGTATGAATAGAGTATAATAACAGATAACAGGATATTCGTAAAAATTCTACAGCTGCGGCTGTTTGATAAGAGAGGAGGGTTTTCTATGTCAATGCATGCGGCAGATCCGCTGATCGTTCCCGCCCGCCAGCTTGACCCCATCGACACGATCGCAGGATTCCAGGTGCGCCCCGGCTTTTTCCGGGATTTCGGCGCAACGATCATTCCCGGCGGCGTCAATTTTACCGTCCGTTCCCACGGGGCAGACTCTGTTAAACTGCTCCTCTTCCACCGCGAGGCGGAAGAGCCTTTTGCAGAGCTTAAATTCCCTGACAACTACCGGATCGGTTTCGTATATTCCATGATCGTATTCGGACTGGATGTGGAGGAATTTGAATACGCTTACCGGGTGGACGGTCCCTATGATGAGAAAAAAGGGCTCCGCTTTGACCGGACAAAAGTCCTCCTTGACCCCTACGCCCGCGCTGTCACAGGGCAGAGCCGCTGGGGACACAAGAATAATAGCGGCCACGGATACCGGGCGCGGGTCGTGCGCTCCAACTTCGACTGGGGAAAAGAAAGAAACAGCCAGATTCCCATGGAAGACCTCATTATCTATGAGCTCCACGTCAGAGGATTTACAAAAGACACTTCCTCCGGCACAGTCTGTCCAGGCACCTTCCACGGGCTTCAGGAGAAGATCCCCTACTTGAAAGAGCTTGGGATCAACGCGGTAGAGCTGATGCCCATCTTTGAATTTGATGAGATGCGGGACGCGAGGCTCATCGATGAGAACCAGCTGCTGGATTACTGGGGATATAATCCGGTCAGCTTCTTCGCGCCGAACACGAGCTACTGCTCCACCATTGAGTACAACCGGGAAGGCCTGGAATTAAAGAACCTGGTCAAAGAACTTCACGACAACGGGATCGAAGTGATCCTTGACGTTGTGTTTAACCACACCGCGGAAGGGAATGAACTCGGACCCTGTTTCTCTTTCAAAGGGTTTGACAACAATATTTACTACATGCTCACACCGAAAGGACAGTACTATAATTTCAGCGGCTGCGGCAATACCCTGAACTGCAGCCATCCCGTCGTGCAGGAGATGATCCTGGACTGTCTGCGGTACTGGGTCATTGAGTACCGTGTGGACGGATTCCGATTTGATCTTGCCTCCATCCTTGGGAGGAATGAGGACGGCGTTCCTATGAACCAGCCCCCTCTTCTGCGCAACCTTGCATTTGATTCCATTCTGGGGAATGTCAAGCTCATCGCAGAGGCATGGGACGCGGGCGGGCTTTACCAGGTAGGCTCCTTTCCATCCTGGAAGCGCTGGGCAGAGTGGAACGGGCGCTACCGGGACGACATGCGCTGCTTCCTGAAGGGGGACGCGGGCATGGCGCGGATCGCGGCTCAGCGCATGACCGGCTCCCCGGACCTCTATGACCCTGTATATCGGGGCGGCAATGCCTCGGTCAATTTTCTGACCTGCCACGACGGCTTCACCCTGAATGACCTGTACAGCTACAACCAGAAGCACAATGAGGCAAACGGCTGGGGCAACACCGACGGCTGCGATGACAACAACAGCTGGAACTGCGGCATTGAAGGAGAGACCGAGAACCCGGACGTCCTGTCCCTCCGAATGAAGATGATGAAAAATGCCTGCGCGGTCCTAATGTGCAGCCGTGGGACGCCCATGTTCCTCTCCGGCGATGAATTCGGGGACACTCGCTACGGCAATAACAATCCCTACTGCCAGGACAATGAAATCTCCTGGCTGGACTGGTCACTCCTGGAACGGAATCGGAACCGGGAACTGTTTGATTTCTTCCGCTATATGATCGCTTTCCGAAAAGACCATCCGGCGATCCGCAGAGACCTGGAGCCCAGTTACATCGGCTTCCCATCCATGAGCCTCCACGGGCTCACCCCCTGGGAACCGGAAGCTTCCGCAAGTTCTTACGTCTCCAGCGTCCTCTTTTCCGGTTATGACGAGACCATCGGAAAAGAAGATCTTGTGTATGTGGCTGTGAACGCCCACTGGCACGCCGCGGATATGACCCTGCCGGACCTGCCGGAAGGCTGGATCTGGAAGATCGCAGTCAACACAGGAGATCCGAAGCAGCAGACCTTCAGCGGGGAACATATGCCCGCGGCGGGGAAACAGCTGCTGCTCGGAGAACGGTCGGTGATTGTACTTGTGGGGGAAAATCTGGATTTGTGCGTTCAATCTGGATTTGCCGGGAAGACTTTGCTGGAGTAAATCATCCGGAAACAGCGGGGGTTTTTCAAGACGTATTCGCAGAGGGCGGATGTGTGGCTTCGGTTCCCGATCCGTAATCTGGGAAAGTCTAGAAAGGCAGGAAGCACGGCTAAAAACAATTGAACAGTGGACGATTCGGCTCCGCCTCAGGCATCCACCGTTCAATTAACGCCGTACTCCCTGCCTTTAAGACTTTCCAGCAGATTACTCCAAAGTCACCGAATCCACACATCCGCCCTCTGCGAAAGGTTTTCGAAAAGACGCTTCGCTGTTTTCGAACGCTTTACCAATCGGAAGACCCCCGACAAATGCAGGATTTCAAATGTGGAGCGAAAGGGGAGCGGTATTGAAGAAACAGATATTTTGTTTCCGACGGAAGTTCTGTGAATAAAGGGTTATAGAATGCGATAGATTCGAACAGATCTGGTGGCGTTCCGGCTGGATAAAAGTTTTGTTTTGCCGATAGCGTTCCCTTTGGACTTGCTTTCGAAATCCTGTGTTTGTCCGTGGGGGCTGCCGACCGGATGAAAGTAGAAAACCGCAACCCTATTTCAAGTGCCTTTCGTGGCGGGCTGGGATGCGGCGACGGTGACTTGGAGTAATCTGCTGGAAATTCTTAACGGCAGGAAGAGCGGCGTTAATTGAAGAGCGGATGCCTGAGGCGAAGCCGAATCGTCCGCTCTTCAATTGTTCTTAGCAGCTCTTTCTGCCGTTTAGAATTTCCCAGATTACGGAACCGGAACCAGAGCCACATTCCAGCCCGCCACGAATACGTCTTAAAATAAACCACGGTTTTCGGACGTTTTATTTACCGGCCGTCTCCCCGACAAATCCGGATTTTCCATTTGCGTTCTGAGGGATTTTTTGTTTATAATGTGTATTATTTTGTAAAGGAGTTTTCACCATGATATTAGGTTCACATGTTGGCATGAGCGGCAGGGAGATGCTGCTGGGCTCTGCGAAGGAGGCTGTTTCTTACGGAGCGGATACTTTTATGTTCTATACGGGGGCGCCGCAGAACACGAGAAGGAAGGACATCAGCGAACTGAACATTGATCCTGCCTGGGAATATATGAAAGAACACGGGATCAATGACATCATCGTTCACGCGCCTTACATCATCAATCTGGGGAATGCGGTGAAGCCCGAGACGTTTTCTCTTGCCACAGAATTTCTTGCTAAGGAGATCCGGCGCACAATAAGCTGCCGCAGCCACACGCTCATCCTGCACCCGGGGGCGCACGTGGGCGAAGGCGCAGAGGCCGGGACCGCCCAGATCATCAAAGGGCTTAACGAAGTACTCAGCGCGGATACAGACTGTTATATCGCGCTTGAAACAATGGCGGGAAAAGGATCTGAGATCGGACGTTCTTTCGAAGAGCTGGCGCGGATCTACGACGGAGTCATCCACAATGAGAAGCTGAGGGTATGTTTTGACACCTGCCATACAAGCGACAGCGGATATGACATCATCCACCATTTTGATGATGTCATGGACGAGTTTGACCGGATCATCGGGAAAGACCAGATCGTGGTATTCCATATCAATGACAGCAAAAACGCACCGGGCGCCGCCAAGGACCGGCATGAAAATATCGGGTTCGGGGAGATCGGGTTTGACGCCATCAATTATATCGTGCGGCATCCTGATTTTGAAAATGTACCGAAAATACTGGAAACGCCCTATATTCCGTCCCCGGAGAATCCGAAAAAATCCTATGCCCCGTATAAATACGAGATCGAGATGCTCAGAAAGGGGGAATTTGACCCGGAGCTGAAAGAAAAGATTATACAGGCGAATGAAAAATAATCAAAAGAAAACAGATAAAAACCCCTCTTCTGCTTGACATTTCTCTTCCATCAACATATTATTGTATTATCTAGATAATACAGTTACAGGGCGCGGGATATCCCGCGCCCTGTAAGGGACCGCCGCAGGCGGTCCCTTTAAAACAGAAAGTGAGATGATCGAATGCCGTGGAATCTGGACGACAGCCGCCCCATTTATCTTCAGTTGATGGAGCGCATTCAGCACGACATCATCTCCGGTGTCTATCAGCCGGGAGATAAACTCCCTTCTGTCCGGGACCTTGCCCTGGACGCCGCAGTCAATCCGAACACCATGCAGAAAGCGCTCTCCGAGCTGGAACGCAGCGGTCTTGTCTATTCCCACAGGACAAGCGGGCGCTTCATTACAGATGACAAGGCGCTGCTGAAAAAAATAAAAACAGACCTTGCGCATGAATACATGTGCAGCTTTTTGGAACAGATGCGCCATCTGGGAGTTGATGACAAAGAGACACTGGAAATGATACAGGAAGCTTTAAAAGGGGGACACTATGAGACCAATACTTGAATGTCAGAAGCTTACGAAAAAATATGGGAATTCTTTTGCCCTTTCTGATCTGACCCTCACTCTTGAGCGGGGGCAGATCGCAGGTCTTCTCGGACCGAACGGAAGCGGTAAGACCACACTGATCAAACTTGCCAACGGACTGCTCGTGCCGACAGACGGCCATATCCTGATCAACGGGCTTGCTCCCTGCGCGGAAACAAAGAAGATCGTGTCTTACCTGCCGGACCGCAGTTTTATCAACGAGCATATGAAGGTCAAAGAGATCCTGTCATTTTACGAGGATTTTTATGAGAATTTCAGCACAGAGCGCGCCTCCGGGATGCTGGATTCACTGGGGATCGACAGGGACTCCCGCCTTCAGGCTCTTTCAAAGGGCACAAAAGAAAAAGTACATCTCTTACTTGTTATGAGCAGGGTAGCGGACCTTTATATACTGGATGAGCCCATCGGAGGGGTAGATCCTGCCGCAAGAGACTATATCCTGCGGACCATACTGACAAATTATGACGGAAACGCCACGATTCTTGTCTCCACCCATCTCATCTCGGATATCGAAAATGTCCTCGACCGGGTCATTTTCTTAAAAGGCGGGCAGTTTGCGCTCAACGCGTCTGTAGATGAGATCAGAACGCAGTACAGGAAATCCGTGGACACTTTATTCCGGGAGGTGTTCAAATGCTAGGGAAACTGATCAAATACGACTTAAAGTCATCGGCGAAATTATTTATCCTGCTCCATGCAGCCTTCCTGCTTGTATGCGGAGCCGGGCGTCTCTTTTATATGGACCGTCTGGATTTTCACGCTCCTGCCGAGACTCTCGTCGCTCCCATTTCAATCATATCTGCTCTCGGGATCTTTCTTGTCTCAGCGATCACCCTCTGTACATCTCTGCTGATCATGTTCCGGTTCTATCGGAATCTTTTCAGCCGTGAGGGCTATCTGAGCTGGACGCTTCCGGTCTCGGGCATTGAGCATCTCTGGGCAAAGATCATTTCAGGCTATCTTCTCTCAGTGATTGATGTGATGGTCATTTTCGCCGGCATCCTTATTCTTGTGACCGGCAGGAATGTCACGGAAGCATACCGGCTTATCGCCCCCGAAATGACGGAAGTGCTCGGCATGTCTCTTGGCACTTTTGCGCTTTATATTTTTATTTCCAGCCTGATCGGATGTATCAGCAGTGTGCTCATGATCTATTTCAGCATCTGCGTGGGACAGCTTTTCCCCGGGCATCGGGTGCTGTGCGCGATTGCCGTATATTTTATCACCAGTTTCGTGGTGCAGATAATTACATTTGTGATTATGACAGTGTTCGGTCTGTTTGACTTTTACAGTACAGGTACAAGGGCTGTAGCTGATGATATACTCAACATGCTGATCCCGAATACGGTGTTCGCCCTGATCCTGGCAGTTATACAGTACGCTGCTGCCCACTATATCATGAAAAAGAAGATCAATCTGATCTAAGCCGTTTATTTTTAACCGAATAACTTATTACCTTTTTAACTATTAGGAGTATATATCTATATCAATACAAATCATAGCATGAAAAACTTGGCTTCTTTAATATGGTTTAATATTTGATTAAAACTTTGCTCCTTATTTACCCATATAAAATCATACAATATTTCGCCTCGGAGCTGCGGCTTCGAGAAATGCAGTAGGGGCTGCCGCATCAGTGATTAAAAATCACAGATGCGGCAACTCCTTTTTATTCTATCCATACTGGTCCTTCCCAGATTTTACCGTATTCCGAATCACTCCGTACTTTACAACAATATCCTTGTACCTCATTCCAGTTATGTAATCTTTCTCAGCTAAGATTTAATTCTGCTTTTCACTCTCATCACCAGTCTCCGTCTATCATCTATTATTTTTTTGAAGCAGAGCATCTGCCGTTAATGATATACTCCACAAAAAGGATAGAAGTAAGAAAAGCACCCCGTAGGGTGCAT